>CAYYZZ010000135.1:0-7057 GCA_964476235.1 uncultured Streptomycetaceae bacterium
CTGCTATTCGACTTTTATGCCGCGCTCCCTGACCAGCTTGCGCCAGACCAGGATTTCCGCGGCGATGAACTTCCGGAATTCCTGCGGAGTGCTGCCGATGGGCTCGCCGCCGTCGTCGGAAAGCCGCTCCGCGATCTCGGTGGACTTGACCACCTTGGCGAATTCCACGCTGAGCTTGTTCACGATGGCCGCGGGCGTTCCCGCCGGCGCGGCATAGCCGTGGAATGTGGATGCGTCGTAGCCCGGCACGCCTTGCTCCGCGATCGTCGGCAAGTCAGGCAAGACCCGGGAACGGCGAGCGGTGCTGATGCCAAGGGCGCGCAGTTTGCCGGACCTGACGTAGGGTCCGGCGCTGAGGACGTTGGCCAGCGTCGCGTCTATCCTCGCGCCGGCAAGATCGAGCATCGCCATGCCGGTGCTGCGATAGGGGACATACGTGGCCTGGATGTGTGCCGCAGACAGAAACCACAGGGTGACGAGATGGGTGCCGCTGCCGGTATTGCCCGCGCCGAAGCTCAGCTTGTCGGGCTGCGCCTTCGCCAGCGCAATCAGTTCCTTCACCGACCTTGCAGCGAGCGAAACGTTGACCACGAGCAGGTACGGCGCCCGCGTCAGCAGCGAGACCGGCGCGAAATCCCTGACCGGGTCGAGCGGATAGTTCCGGTAGAGCGCCGGGGAAAACGTGAACGTGGGAATGATCGCCAGCAACGTATGCCCATCCGGCGCCGCTTTCGCCACCGTCGAGAACGACACGACCGCGGCGGCGCCTCCCCCCACGCGGTTATCGACAATGAACTGCTGGCCCAGGCTCTGCGTCATCTTGACCGCGAACAGACGCGCCTGGATGTCGGTCGCTCCGCCGGTTGCCTGGGGAACCACCACTCGCACCGGCTTAGACGGAAAGCCGGCGGCCGGCTGCGCGAAGACAGCGCCAGGCAAAGCCATGGCCATAGCCACGGCCAGTACCACCCCGAACGAACGGTTTGGCTTCACAGGCTCACGACTCCCGACTGAACGGATACCGGCCTAATTCACTCGACCTTCATGCCGGCGTCCTTGACGACCTTGCGCCAGCGGGTGATTTCCGAGGCAATATGACGGCCGAAGTGCTCCGGCGTGCTACCGACCGGCTCGCCGCCATCCGGCGCGAGCCGCTCGACGATATCCGGTGACTGGCTCGCCTTCACCAGCTCGGAATTGAGCTTGTTCAAGACCGCTGCCGGCGTGCCGGCCGGGGCGAGCAAGCCAAACCAGGTGCTGTTCTCGTACCCCGGCACGCCCGATTCCGAGACGGTCGGCAGATCGGGCAGCACCATGGAACGCTTCACCGTCGTCACAGCCAGCGCCCGCAGCTTGCCGGTTTTCACATGCGTCAGCGAAGAAAGCACGTTACCGAACAGCATGTGCACCTGACCGGCCATCGCGTCGATCAGCGCCGGCCCGGTGCCCTTGTACGGAATATGGGTGATCTTAACGCCGGCCATGGTCCTGAACAGCTCGAATGCCATGTGGGTGGAGGTGCCGTGGCCGGCCGAGCCGCAATCGAGCATCATGGGCTTTGCCCTGGCCAGCGCAAGCAGGTCCTTGACCGACCTCACCGGCAGCGAAGGATGCGTGAGCAGCAGGAAAGGCGCCTGGGCAACGAGTGAAATCGGCGCAAAGTCCTTGACCGGGTCGTACGGCAACTTGCTGTAAACGGCCGGCGTGATGGTATAGCCGCTCGTAACTCCCAGCAGCGTATAGCCATCCGGCGGCGACTTGGCAATCTGCGCATAGGCGATCGTTCCGCCCGCGCCGGTGCGGTTTTCGACCACGAACGGCCGCCCCAGGTTCTCCGAGAGCTTCTGTGAGAACAGGCGCGCCTGGATATCGGTGCCGCCACCCGGCGCAAGCCCGATGACGACCCGCACCGGCTTCACCGGATAAGCCTCGGCGCCCGCTTGCGCAAAGGCCGTACCGGGCGACAGCAGCGCGGTCGCCCATGCCACTACCAGTCCGTTTGCTTTCATTTCCGTCTTCCTCCTCGCCCCCCGGCGGAGGGGTTCTTTTCAGATTCTGATTTTCCACGCTCTCTGTGGCCGGGTTTCGCTTGGGTCACTTGAAGCCACAGCGCGTGTAATAGCGCATCGCGTTGTCCCAGAACAGCTTGCGCTTGCGCGCCTCCGCCATGTTCCAGTCGAGCACCAGCCCGACCGATTCCGGAAAATGACTCTCCCCATGCGGGTAGTCGGACGCGTACATCAGCACGCCCTCGCCCACGAGATCGGTCACGGCGTTGGTCAGTTTCTCGCCTTCCGGGATTTCGATGCTCTGGAAGTAACGCCCACCCATCACGTACTCGCTCGGCTTGCCCTTGAGGGGCGCAATCGCCGCGCGGATCGTCTCCGCGTGCTCGTCGATGCGCGTCATCCAGAACGGCAGCCAGCCGTGCCCCGCCTCCAGCGTGCCAATGCGCAGTTTCGGATAGCGGTCCATCACGCCGGCGCCGATGAGGGCGGCCATGTTGCGCATGCCGCACCAGGGATGCGCGGCCGAGCGCTGCAGGAACAGGTTATCCCAGGTATCGAGACCGCCGGGGGCGTACGGCGGCATTACGGTAAAGGTGTGCAGAGTGACCGCGAGGTCGAATTCTTGCGCAGCGGCCCAGACCGGCTCGAGATCGGGATGATCGAGCGGCATGCCGTAGGGCGCGTACGGCAGCACGCCCCATGCCCAGCGTGACTTGCCCCAGCGCCTGATCTCCGCGACGCTGCCCTCGATATCGCGCGCGCTGGCGAGTATCACGCCGCCCAGGCGGTCCGGGAACGCCCCGCAGTATTCCTCCATCCAGCGGTGATAGGCGCGGTACATCCCCATCTCGAGCGCCGGGTCGTCGCCCGCCGTCCACGTGCCAAACCAGCCCGAGGGCAGCGTAAGGTTGACGTCCACCCCCTCGTAGTCCATGTCCTTGATGCGTTCGGCGGGATCGTGGTCCACCAGCGGGGACACTTCCTTTTTACGCTTGACGCCGGTGAAACCCGCCATGTAACCGCCCGGCGTTTCTTCCGGGTTCGCAGTGCCAAGACGGCGGCGATAGCGGCGCTGGCCCTTGGTATAAGTGACGTGGCCGCGCTTGTTGGCGGTCTTGTGCTGTTCCCAAGCGGGGAGTTTCGCTTTCTCCGCGCTGGTGAGGTGCTTGTCGAGCACCTCCATGACCGGGCCGACGTGAGTATCGGAATCGAAGATCTTGAAGCCGTTGCGTGCCACGGAGTTTCCTTTCCTGGTTGTCTACCGGCGGTATTTCTTGAGTGTATCGGACGAAAAGTAACGTTCCTCGAGCTCGCGCTGCTTGTCGCCGCCCTCGCCCTCCGGGCCCACGTCCGGCCGCGGGTAGGGCCGGTCCTTGCGGCTCGCCTGGAAATCCTCCCAGGCCGCCAGGCCGCGCTTCTGGAAATCCTGCATGAAATCCCACAGCGCCGCCCACATGACCTGGTGCGTGAAGCCGGGATACCAGGCGATGTTGATCCCGAGCGCGAGATGCTCGTCGAGCCCGAGGTAGCGCGGCAGCTTGCCCTTCATGAAGGAGAGCGGCCCTTCGACCGCGGCGCGCGCCTGCTTGATCTCTTCCACCGAATGGGGGGACTCGAGCTGCACCCAGTCCACGCCCGCTTCTTTCCGGTAAGCCTGGAGGCGCTTGATGCAGTCCTCGAGGCTGCTGTTGGCGGCGTCGCGAGCGTAGCACTGGGACATGATCACGAAATCAGGATCGAGCTCGTTCTTCATGTCCACCGCGGCGCGGTAGCGCGCGATCGCCTGCTCGATCGGCACCACTTCCACGCCCGCGCTCTGCGTGCGGCGCTTGCCCTCGATCGGCTGGTCGTCGATGCGCACGCCCGCGATGCCCGCGCGGATGCACTCGCGCACCATGCGGCGCACCGCCATGATGCCGCCGTGCCCGGTGTCACCGTCGAGGATGATCGGGAAGTTCACGCTCTGCGCGATCCAGCCGGCGATCTGCACGCACTCGGTCATGGTCGCCGTGCCGACGTCGGAGAGCCCGGTGTAGGAGCCGACCACCCCGCTGGTGCCGACGAAGCCCGCCTCGCAACCGGCCTGCTCCATGATGCGGGCGTGCGTCGCCGTCGGCGGGTGCAGCACGACGAGCACCCTGCCCTTGCGGTGGATAAGCTGCGTCAGGCGCCCGCCCGGCGACGCTGCATTTTTCTGGGTCACGGCGACTCCTTAGAGTCCCTAACATAATGAAACGCGCGTGCGTTGCGAGCCAAAATCGTCGATAGCGCGAAGCGAGGTGCAGCCAATACTCCCTGTATTGGCAAGACTCGCGACAAAACTAGCGGCGATTTGGGCCGCAACCCCTTGAGGGCTGGCGCGATTTTGGCCTGGAACCAGACCCGCCGATTGATCCTGGATTCAGCTATCCGGGCATTCGCCGCATGTCTCCAGCCAAAATCGTGACAGCGCAGCGTGTGTTTCATTATGTTAGGGACTCTTAAGGCCCGCTTCCGGGACGGGCCGTCTGCGTGCTACGGATTGGATGGTTCGGGAAAGAGACGCTTCAAGCGCTCCCGCTGTGCCGCCCGCACGTGCTTGCGGGCAGCCTCTTCCGCAGCATCGGGATCGCGTTTCTGCACGGCGCGAGCGATCTCGGCATGCTCGGAGAGCGCCGCCTTGGCCCGGTGCGGCAGTAGCATGAGCGGCTGGCCCAGCAGCCCCATCGAGTCGTTCACCGCTGCGAGGCTCTTCTCCAGGTAGCGGTTATGCGCGCCGCGGTGCACGGCCTCGTGCAACCGGCGGTTGTGGCGCAACAATGCATTGGGATCATCCTGCAACTCTTGCTCGGCCTTCACCAGATCGATCAGGTCCAGCACTTCCATGTCGGAGGCGTGCCGCGCGCACAACCGCGCGGCGGTACCCTCCAGCGTTTCGCGCATGACGTAGAGCTCCATCACCGCCTGCCGGTCGAGCCGGGTAACCACCAGGCCGTTGCGCGCCTCGTGCGCGAGCATGCCTTCCGCCTCGAGCCGGCGGATGGCGTCCCGCACCGGCGTGCGGCTGACTTTGAGCCAGTCCGCCATCTCGATCTCCATCACCCGCTGCCCCGGTTTGAGCGAGCCGTCCCGTATGGCATCGCGCAGCCGGTGATAGGCGTGCTGGCTGCGTGTGCCGTGGCGCGGCGCAGCGTGGGCGGGGATTGGTGAGCGCGGCATCGGGCAGGGAACCGGAGCAATTAAAGATATTCTAGCGTATACATATGAATCCACTCAGTCCAGCCGGCCGCAGCGGCCACGGTCCTGCACGACATGCGGCCCGACGGGGCTGCCCTACTTCTTGCCGCCGTAGAGCTCGGCGGAGCGGGTCATGGCGTAGTGGGCGTGGTTGAAGCCGGGGACGTTGAAGGTCTTGTCGTCGTCGCGGAAGATGACACACTGATTGCGGCGCTTCGCTCATGGATTTGTCTGGCGGCGGAAAATTCGAACGCCCGCCCCGAGTAAGCCTGATGTAAGTTTCGAGTAAGCTCCGGTAAGCCCCGTGTAAGCATCAGTAAGTTCCCAGTAAGCCGGCAACACCATCATAGGAGAAACCAGAAAAAACAGTTTCAGGCATGACGGTTGCCGGCGTCATTGAAGATTTCCTTCTTGGCGGCCTCCTCTCAGCTGCATTCCGTTGCCTCTTAGAGGATGTACTGGCTTGGCTCGCCGCGTTCACCTGAGAGATCTGCTTTCCGACCGCTTCCTGCGGGAGATCCATCACTTTCTCTGGATCGGCCCGAGCGTGCTCGGTGAGGCGACGGATGCCGGCTGGAGCTGCAGGGACCACGCCTGGGTCACAGCGCTCCTTGCCCGGTCGCTCGGCCACAAACCCATCCTCTTCCACGGCGAGGCATTATTGGTGGTGGGGCCAAACGGACGATCCGGCAGCATCAGCGTCCACCAGCGCCCTCATAGCTGGATAGCCATAGAGGATGTCGGGGCCATCGACCTGAGCATCAAGCCGGACAGCCGTGTTTCCGGCAGCGACTTCAGGATCCCCATTACCTGCATCTTCGCCAACGCATGGATTCCCCGCGCCAAGGGCAAGGTGTTCTTTCTCGACGACGCGGCCGTGTTCGCCCGCGCGATCGAAGATCTCCCACAACGCCGGAATCAGGTTTCCGCCGTTTACCTGATCAACGAGGCCGAGCATCTTCATGCCGGTCATTTGACGCGGGCGGCGGGCTGGATCAGATCCCCGCTGACCCTTCATTTGGACTCCCTCTACGGCAACCCGTCCGACCTCTACGCTGCTTTGATGATGCATCTTCGCTCCTTTCTCGAAGGGCGCGTGCCGGGCTTCTCGGGTTTGCCCTTCGAGGAAGCGTGGAGCCGGATTGCAGACGCGCGGCAAGGGGCCATCGAACGGGCCGGTCTCGGTACGGGGATGGCGGAAAGCCCCCGATACAGCCCGTCGGCGCATGGTTGGAGAAAGCGCGTAACCGGGCGAGAACGGTTTTTCAGCGGTCGCTGACGCGGCATGGAGCGGGGCAATACAGAACGGGATCAGCGTCGATTCCGCCATGAAAAAAACCGGCTCTCGCCGGCTGATCGCGGAACTCAGGGGATCCGGCTTCTGCAAATGCTGACTACCGCCCGTTGAGCGGCGCCCTGCGTCCGCCTCGAACGGGCGGACTTATTCCGGCGCTGTGCGTCCGGAATAAGGAGTGGTAGGCGGTGGGGGATTCGAACCCCCGACCCACGGATTAAAAGTTGAATGCTTAAATTGCAGTCGTCGTAAAAACAGTCATTCGTAACGCTTGCCTACTACCTAATGCCAGTCAATGAAGGCTTGGCCTAGTTCCTATCAAGTACTAAAGCAGAGCAATCAGCGTCGCGCACACGATGGCGATCGCCATCGCTGCGGCAAATATTCTTCGGTCCGGACTGCCCCATACATGGCGCAGGGCGGTGCCGATGCTCTTTACAGACTCCGCAGCCGCGGCATCCTGTACGCCAGTCGAGGCCATCACTGCGAGCCTCTTCAGCACCTCATCGGAATCGAACGCGCGCGACAGGTACAGGGG
>CAYYZZ010000136.1:0-7027 GCA_964476235.1 uncultured Streptomycetaceae bacterium
GCATCGGCCCGGACATCGACCTGATGTGCGACATCAACCAGCGCTGGAGGGTCGATCAGGCGATCGACATCGGCAAGCGGATTGAGGACGTGCATCTCTATTGGCTCGAGGACGTCACCGCGCACGACGATTACCCGGGCCTCGCCCGCGTCAGCGACGCGCTCGACACACCCGTTGCCGGCGGCGAGTACTTGTACGGCCTGGTGCCGTTCCGCCACATGATGGAAGCGCGGTCGGTAGATATCATCATGATCGACCTGATGCGCGCGGGCGGCATCACGGGCTGGCTCAAGATCGCCGGCATGGCGGAGGCGTTCAACCTGCCGGTGGTCAGCCACCTGGTGCCGGAGATCCACGTCCACCTCATCGCCGCCATCCCGAACGGCCTCACCGTGGAATACATGCCGTGGACGTTCAAGCTGTTCGAGGAAGTGCCGGTGATCGAGCGCGGCGAGCTCGTCGTGCCGAAAAAGCCCGGCCTGGGGCTCAAGTTCGACGAAGCGGCCATCAAGCGCTACGCGGCGTAAAACCTCTCACCGCGGAGGAGGCCGAGGAAGCGGAGGAAAAGCAAGAACAACAATTGAACCGCCAAGCCGCCAAAAGGCATTCAAACAGGATTAGAACCGAGCACCACTCACGAGTCACGAGTCACGGCTTTTCGAGCCGCCAAGATCGCCAAGCACGCCAAGTATCGTTAAAGCCGGACGCATCGCGCCAGTTTAATTCCGCGTGTTCGAACGGACGAAGTCACCGCCGTTCAACACGCGGACACGACTTGGGCTCCTCTACTTCTTTCCACGATCGGCCGGCTCATCGTCTTTCTCGTGGATTCGGATACCGCGCTCCGCACACCAGTCCCTCAGTGCTCTATCGACGGACTCAGCTTCATAGCGGTACCACTTATCGAGCATCCCCTCGGATTCCAGCAGTTGCTTGAAGCGAGCATAAGCACCTTTGCGCCGGAAGAGACCAACCGCCTGGTCGTAGCGCTCGGGCACCTCTTGCGCCACAAAGCGCAACGCAAGATTCCTGCCCAAATCCAGATCATTCTTATGGGGTATGGCGATGTAGCGATCCGAAGTCTCCAGATCATCGGGAACATCCTCCTCCATCGAATTCAGCTCCGACGTCAGGAAGACCTCGCCGGTATCGAGAGAGACGTACGCGTTGTTCTCCGTCGGAGGCGCAGAGCCGACGAATTCAAAGGCAAGCGAAAGATCATCGTAATTGACCGTCGCCATCGGATACTTAGTGCCTGAACCGCGCCATCGCCGCCTCCCGCATGCTGAGGGGTCGCGACCCCTCCTTACATCTTAGTACGGCGCATTCGCGCAGGAGTTCCAGGGTTTTTCTACAGATTCAACGTTCGAGGTGAAATGCGCGCGCGAGCGACGCTCGCGGAGCGTCATTTTCGACCGCGTTGTTAGAAGGCACATTACCCACGTATGCCTCCGCGGGCTGCACGTTTGGCGCGATTGACCTTCAAGGTTTCAACGAGTTCGGCGACCGTGCTCAAGCCACAGCCTCCCACTCTCATAACCTGAGCAAGGCGCTCCTGGAGCCACAGGCCCGACATCGCCCGCTGCAGAATGTAGACACCGGAGATTAGCGCGGAGTCCCCCGCCTGATTCACGCGCTCGAACCGGGCCTCGAGCGGTGAGCCGTCTTCAGCGAAGAACAGCCAAAACCCGTCCTTTACGTCTATTCCTTTGCAATGTGCCGCAGCCTCAGCCGTGGTCGGAAAGGCAAGCAATCCACCGTCGTCTGTATCTAGCGCGAACACCATGTGCCTTCTAACGTGTTGTTCTGCGGCGGGCCAGGTGAAGGTGGCACTTGCACGGCGCTGGCGGCCCGTCCGCAGCAACAAAGGGTTCGGTGGCACGCGCGCTTAAACTACGCTTTCTTGACATGCTGCGATCGACCTTTGGCTGCCGTTCGCCCGACAACGAGAAACCGCGCTGAGGCGGCGTTCGCCACCTCACTCCGGCTTGGCGCCGGAGAACTTGACCACCTTGGCCCATTTCGCGGTTTCGTCTGCGATGAGTTTTGCAAATTGAGCCGGTGACCCTGGCATCATGGTGCCGTCGAGATCGGACAACCGCGCCTGCATTTTTGGGTCGCCAAAAGCGGCGTTGATCTCCCTGTTGAGCTTGTCCACGATATCCTTGGGCGTGCCCCTGGGCGCGCCGACGCCCCACCACGAGCTTGCCTCGTAGCCCGGCACGAACTCGCCCACGGTCGGGAGCTCCGGCATTTTCGGCGAACGCGCCGCCGTGGTCACCGCCAGAGCGCGCATCTTGCCAGCCTTGATCAACTCGACCAACGCGGGCATCGAGCTGAACAAGAGCTGGACGCGCCCGCCGAGCAGATCAATGTTCGCGGGTGCGGTCCCGCGATAGGGGATGTGAGCCATGCTGATGCCGGTCATCATCTTGAACAGTTCGCCAGCCATATGCGGCCCGGTCCCGCTGCCCGGAGAGGCCGCGTTGATTTTGCCGGGATTGGCTTTGGCATAGGCAATCAATTCAGGGATGGTTTTGGCCGGCATCGCCAGATTGACCACGATGACGTTGGGCACGCGGATGAGGCTTGCGACCGGCGCGATGTCGCGAATAAAATTGAAGTTGAGTTTTTCATAGAGCGTCGCATTGATCGTGCTCGACGTGGCAGGCAGCAGCAGCGTATAACCGTCCGGGGTCGCCTTCACGACCGCCTCAGTCGCAATATTGGTGCCTCCGCCCGGCCTGTTATCGATCACGAATTGCTGGCCGAGCCGCTCCGACAGCCATTGGCCCATCAGGCGCCCCACGATGTCGGAGGAGCCGCCGGCGGGCGTGGCAACGATCAGACGCACCGGGCGCGACGGGTATGCCTGCGCGACCGCAGAATTCAACATTCCCCCTGCCAGTATGAGAACCGGAACCACAATGCCAATGACGAATCTGATCAATTTCTTCATAACGGTATCCTTTGAATGGGCCTGATGTGTCAAAAACCAATTCAAAAAGGCGGAACGAGCAGCAACCGAACTAGTATTAGGTGACAGTCACCTAGTCGGGAAAAGTATATACCGGTAGCGAGAAATCACTATTAGTAGCGATAAATCCCCAGGAATAGTGAACCGCCTTTCGCCCTCATTTTGATCTTGCTTCTTTCTGCGTGCGCTTCGGTCCGATATTTGTTCTCGTTTTCTTGGCGACCTTGGCGTGCTTGGCGGTTCAATTATTGAATTGCTTTTCTTGGCGTCTTGGCGTCCCCGGATCGAGTCCGGGGCAGGCTTGGCGGCTAATTTATTGTTGTTCTTAGCGTCTTGGCGCCTCTGCGGCTAAGTTATCTCCCGCCAGGCGAAGCCGTCCTCCTGCGTCGCGATAGCGACCCAGTCAGGCGCGCAGTTGAGCGCGCCGGCGAGCGCCGCGCGCGCCAGCTCCGGCGTGTTGTTCTGCTGCGATAGATGCGCCGCGATGACGTGCTGCAGCCGGCTGCAATCGATCCCGCGCACCAGCTCCGCGGCGGCGTCATTGTCGAGATGGCCGAGGCGGCCGGCGATACGCTCCTTGAGCCTCGCGTGATACGGCCCGCCCGCCAGCATCTCGCGGTCGTGGTTGCACTCGAGCATCAGGGCGTCCAGCCCCGACAGCATCTGCGCGATGTGCGGCGTCGTCTCCCCCGTATCGGTCAGCACGCCGAGGCTGACCTTGCCGTCGCCGAACACGAATTGCGCCGGCTCGCGCGCGTCATGCGGCACGGGATAGGGTCGCACCTCGATTTCGCCAACCGTGAACGGCGAATGATTGTCGATCAACACCGTCCCGGAGAGGGTTCCGCCAGCACCCCCGGTAGCGCCTAGCGTGCCGTAAGTCAGGTAGACCGGCAGGTCGAAGCGGCGCGCGAGCCGCGCCACGCCGCCGACGTGGTCATCGTGCTCGTGGGTGACCAGGATCGCGTCGAGGTCGCCGGGCTCCAGCTCGAGCCGGGAGAGACGCGTTACGACTTCTTTCAGGCCGAAGCCGCAATCGAGCAGGATGCGCGTGCGGCCGGCTTCGACGAGGAGAGCGTTGCCCGAACTGCCGCTGCCCAATGATGCGAAACGCATCATTGGGCGTGAGGGGTAAGGGGTAAGGTGTGAGGGGGAACTGCGGAGAGAGCGGACGGTCTCGAGATTTTGCGCCTCACTCCTCTCTCCTCACCCCTCACTTCAGTTGCTCGTAGAGCAGCGTGAGTATCTTGCCGGCGGTCTCGGAATTTTCCTGCGCGCCGTCCTTGTTGAAGACCTTGATCTGGGCGCCCTGGGGAACGTCCTTTACCTCGATGCGGTATTGCTCCAGCTTGGGCTTGTCGCTGCTGCCCCAGAACTTCAGCCGCGAGAACCAGCTGCTGGGCTTGTCAGCCCCCTTCCCGCCGTCGATCTGCGGATCCATGTAGCGCACGAAGTAGAGCCCCTTGGAACGGTCGCGGTCCTCGACCGTGAAGCCGACACGGTCGAGCGCCAGGCCGACCCGCCGCCAGGCGCGGTCGAACTGCTCGTCCAGCGCCAGCGTGCGCAACCCGTCAGCCCCCTTGGACAGCGTCGCGCGCTGCTGGGTGGTAGGCCCCGTGGCGAGCTGCGCCTTGACGCGGGAATCATCCACGCCGAAGCGCATCATCAGCCGGCCCAGCATCTCGACTTCGAGATTGGGATCGGACGGGCGCGGCTGCCAGCGGGTATCCGGATTGTCGCGCGATTGCGTGGTGTAAACCTCCTGCATCCCGCGGTGGCTGATGTAGATTTCGGTGCTGCCGGGCTGGGTGCCCCGCTCGAGGCGGGTGCGGAACTTGTCGCGCTCGCTGGTCGTATACGTCATGTCGAGTATCTTGCCCAGCAAGCCGCGGATGAAGCCGATATCGGGAAGCTTGGCGCGGTTCTCCGCCCAGTCGGTCTCCATCACGCCCACCACAGGTATCTCGAGGTTGACGATGAAACCGGTATCCAGCCAGAAATCCCTCACCACGGGCCACACCTGGTCCGGCGCGCCCTTGACCACCAGCCAGCGCTGGCTGCCGTCGCGCTCGATGCGCGCGCTGTCCTGCTGCGGCAGCACCGAGCCGCCGACGCTGGTGCGCTGACCCGTGCGCTCGCGGCTGTACTCGGAATAGGTGGCGGTGCCCCTGGGGTTGATATCGGGAACGGCGTAACGGTCGTCCGTGGTCGGCCGGGTGAGATCGGGAGGAACTTCGAGCGGCGGCATCTTGCCGGCCGACTTGTAATCGATCTTCTTGGTCTCGAGGTTGAAATAGCTGCACGCGCCCAGGGCAACGCCCAGCAACACGGCGAGCACGCAGTGAACGGTCTTACGCAGCGGCATAACGCCCTTCCTTCGCGTCGGCACGGATGCCGGCATGGCGCATCGCTTCACGCACCGGCTCATGGCAGGCGGCGGAAAGCGGCGTCAGCGGCAGGCGGATGCCGCCCTTGATGAGCCCCATCTGCTGCACCGCCCATTTGACCGGAATCGGGTTGGCCTCCAGGAAGAGATTGCGGTGCAGCGGCAGCAGGCGGTTGTTGATTTCGCGCGCCTTGGCGACTTCGCCGGCGAGCGCGGCCGCGCACAACTCGTGCATCAGCCGCGGCGCGACATTGGCGGTGACCGAGATCACGCCGTGGCCACCATGGAGAATCAAAGCAAGGGCGCTCGCGTCGTCGCCGCTGTAGACGCGGAAGTCGCGCGGCTTGCGGCGGATCAGGTCCGAGCCGCGCTCGAGGCCGGCGGTCGCATCCTTGATGCCGACGATGCCCGGGACCTGGGCGAGCCGCAGCACCGTCTCGTTCTGCAGATCGGCGACGGTGCGGCTGGGCACGTTGTAGACGATCATCGGCAGGTCGACCGCCTCGGCAATCGCCTTGAAGTGGCGATAGAGCCCTTCCTGCGTGGGCTTGTTGTAGTACGGAACGACCGAGAGGCTGTAGTTGGCGCCGGCTTCCCTGGCGTAGGCGGCAAGCTCGATCGCCTCGCTGGTGGCGTTGGCCCCGGTGCCGGCAATGATGGGCACGCGCTTCGCGGCATGGTCCACCGCGGTCTTGATCAGCAGCCGGTGCTCGTCCCAGTCCACCGTCGGCGACTCGCCCGTGGTTCCGACCACGACGATGCCGTCCGAGCCTTCCTTGATGTGCCAGTCAATCAGCCGGCGGAACGCATCGAGATCGAGGACGCCATCCTCCCGCATCGGGGTGACGATCGCGACCAGGCTGCCCTGCAGAGTGACCATCTCCAGAATTTCCCTTATAAAACAGCCGCGCGTGCCGGTGAAATTTCACAATTCTACCCCATCCGGCGCGCGCCGGATAAGCCTGTGACCACAATGATTTCGCCGGGTTTCCCCGACGAAATCATTAGGTAGATGCATCCAATGCCGAGAAAGCCCGAGAACGAGGATTGTCCGCGCGACCGGCCCGCATTGCATCGACAGGGTATCGAGGATCGCCCGGCTTGGTTTCCGAGTGATGTTCCCGTTTAGGATTTCGTCGGCGCAAGGGCCGACGAAATCCTACTGCTCGGACCGGTAGAAGCTGGCGAGAAAGGACTCGACGTCGGTCGTGGCGAGCTCGGCGACGAGCTCGCGGCAAGCCTCCACCGGCTCGGTCAGCGCCGTGACCAGCGGGTTCCAGCTCGCGCACAGCACCTCCAGGCCGTAATCCGCCTGGGTGTCTTGCGCCGGTTTCTCGAGCGTCGGATCCATGTTGATACTCTATAACGTATCGAGTGGAAAAACGGTTGACGAGTTCAACAATTCGCGCATTTTGCCTGCGCGATGTTGCATCCTTGCGACAGGAATGCGCGCGTGCGCATTCCTAATATGGAAACAAAAATGGCAGCATGCTTTGAACCGACCGCTCGAAAACTCCAAAGGAATCTCTGCGCTCGCGCTTGCGCAGAGATTCCTTAACCGTATGATTTTAAATATTTATCAATTCGCGCGACTTAGCGCGAATTGATAGCGCAGATGCGCTGGATCACGGCCGGCTTGGGGTCGGAGACAGTGAGATCCTCAT
>CAYYZZ010000137.1:0-6945 GCA_964476235.1 uncultured Streptomycetaceae bacterium
CGCTGTCCTTGTCGATGCGCAGCCCCCCGAAGGTGAACGTGATGCCGCAGGTCGTGGCATAGGCATCGAACGGCGGCGTGTCGAGCGGCTGCGCCCAGTTCGACTTGGGCGGGTCGATGCCGGTGGTGCCCTTGCCGTCCTTGATCGTGTGGTCGAATGCCGCGCTCCCCTGGACCGCGGCATTATATTCACGAACGGTCTTGAGAAACTGTGGACCGTCGACGCCTTCAAGCTTGGTGGCCAGTTCCTCCAGTGTATTCGCGGTCACTTTCGTCACGAACTTGATGCGGTACTCGGAGCGCAACAACGATTTGACCTTGGCGTCGAACACCTGCCAGGCGAATTGCCCGGGCTGCTTCAACACCTCGCCGCCGTACTTGGCGTAGGTGAACGAGTGAAAATCCCAGCCCTCGTCCACGAAACGCTTGCCCTCGGCGTTGATCAGCAGCCCGAAGAGGTAGCTGTGCTTCTGGAACTGGTCGCCGACGTTGACGTCGCCGAACTCCGGCGCGTAGCGGTCCCAGCCGGTGGCGTGGCAGCCCGACCAGTTGCCGTACGAGGCCGCGCCGATGTCGAGCGCCATCTTGAGGCCGTCTCCGACGTTGAAGCGCGAGCCTCGCACCTTGGCGAGTTCCCAGCCCGGGCCGAGGTAGCGCGTGCGCCATTCCGGGTTGGCCTCGAACCCGCCGCAAGCCAGGACGACGGCCTTCGCGCGAAACTCGACCGCCTTGCCCTTCTGTTGCGCGCGCACGCCGGTCACGCGCTCGCCGTCGTAGATGAGGGCGGCGGCGCGCGTTTCGTACAGCACCTCGATGCCGTTCTGCTTCACCGCCTTGTCGAGGAACTGCACCAGGCCGGCGCCGCCGCCCGAGACCTCGATCGGCATGTTGCCGAAGAACTTGCGCTTGCCGTTGACCAGGCCCGACTGGCGGCCGTAATTCGGCACGAAGCGCACGCCTTTCGCGCGCAGCCATGCCATGGTGTCGAGGCTGCCGTTCACCAGGATCTCCGACAGGTCGGGATCGGTGCGGTAGCTCGTCAGCCGGTAGATCGTGTCGAGAAATTCTTCCCGCGTGTTGGTGCCGAAGTCGCTGGTCGCGACTTCCTCGTCGGTGAGATCGGTTACGCGCTTGAGATCGTCCACCGATTCGTAGGCGAAGCGCATCACGCCGCCGGCGAAGCGGCTGTTGCCGCCGTGCTCCTCCTCGCTGGCCGCCTCCAGCATCGCCACCTTCACGCCCTGGTCCCGCGCCGACAATGCCGCGCACAGCGCCGCATTGCCCTTGCCGACCACCACCACGTCGTATTCACGCTTCTCCATCGCTTCCTTTACCTGGTTATCACGAGAATCCAGTTACTAGAGCGTGTCTCAAAAACACTCCCTCTCCCCGCGGTCGCGGGGAGAGGGTTGGGGTGAGGGGCGACGTATTGCCGCTCTTCATAGGGAAAGCTCCGATGCCTTTGCACCCCCTCACCCTAGCCCTCTCCCCCAAACCGGGGGAGAGGGGATTTTTGAGACAGCTTGTAGTCACCTGTCACCTGGGATCAAAGACTGCCTTTGATCCCCGCTGTCTCAATGACGCGGGTGAACTTCGCCGTCTCACGCGCGAGAAACTCCGCGAACTGCTCGGGCGTGCTGGCCACCACGGTCATGCCGTCTTCGGCAAGGCGGTTCCTAAGCTCGGGGATCCTGAGCGCGCGTGCCACCTCGGCGTTGAGCTTGACGATCACGTCGCGCGGCGTCGTCGCCGGAGCGAGCATGCCGTACCAGTTGGTCATGTCGAATCCCTTGAGCCCCGCCTCGATGATCGTGGGAATCTCGGGTGCGATCGGGCTGCGCTCGGGCGTGGTGACGCCGAGCGCCCGCAGCTTGCCTGCCTTGATCAGCGACAGGCTCTGCAGGATGTTCATGAAATAGATCGGCACGCGCCCGGCCATCACGTCGGTGACGGCGGCCCCCGCCCCCTTGTAAGGGATGTGGACCATCCTGATCCCGCTCATCGAGTTGAACAGCTCGGCGCTGAGATGGGGCAGGGTGCCGGCGCCGGGGGACCCGTAGTTGATTTCACCGGGCCGCGAGCGGGCGAAGGCGATCAATTCCTTCACGGATTTCGCCGGCAGCGACGGATGCACCACCAGCGTGAGCGGCCCGGAAGCGAGCCAGGACACCGGCGCCAGCTCGCGGTTCTGGTCGTATGGCAGCTTCTTGTACAGGCTGGGATTGCCGGCGTAGCCGGCGGGCACGATGAG
The DNA here is from genome assembly GCA_964476235.1 of uncultured Streptomycetaceae bacterium. GTDB lineage: Bacteria > Pseudomonadota > Gammaproteobacteria > Burkholderiales > SG8-41 > SG8-41. Next base: position 2,251 of record CAYYZZ010000137.1, read on the forward strand.
CAGGGTATGACCGTCGCCCGCGGCCTTGGCCACGAAGGCGGTGCCGACCGTGCCGCTCGCGCCGGGGCGATTATCCACCACCACGGGCTGGCTCCAGGCCTCGTTCAGTTTCTGCGCGATGAGCCGCGCGAGGATGTCGGTGCCGCCGCCCGGCGTGAAGGGAACCACGATGCGGATCGGCCCGCTGGGGTAGTTTTGTGCGGTCGCCTCGGTCGCGGGCGTCAGCAAAGCGAACAGCGTAAAGACGCTCGCGATAACGCGAGCAGAGCGACCTATGCAGATCGAAGCGGATTCTGACGGCATTGCAATTTCCTGCTTGGGCCCGAGGAGGCAAGACGTGACCGGTATGCAGCCAGAATCTTAACCTAGTGCCGTTCCAACTATTCGTGAATAATCCATTTAGTCCTGCTGACCCAAGTGTCGCTGGCAGACGAACTTATCATACTTGGCGAAACAAGTTGGAACGGCACTAGATTCCGCGCCCATTGAGCTTGGACGAAGCTTGCTACAAAATGTCCCTCGCCGCGTCCGGTACACGATGTGGAACACCGTTCAGGCGCCGGCACGCATTATAGGAGAGATCGATGAATCTGCCAGTCTGGTTTTGCACCGCCGCTCTGCTTGCCACGTGGACAGCCGGCGCCTTCGCGCAGGCTTTCCCATCGAAGCCGATGCGCATCATCGTCGCTTTCCCGCCCGGCGGGCCGATCGACATCGTGGCGCGCATGCTCTCGCCCAAGGTCGGCGAGCTCCTGGGCCAGCAGGCGCTGGTGGAAAACCGCGCCGGCGCCAACGGCATCATCGGCGCCGATCACGTGGCGAAGTCGCCGCCCGATGGCTATACCATGATCCTCTCGAGCCCCAGCTCGATCGCGATCAGCCCCGCGGTCTATCCCAAAATGCCGTTCGACACGCTGCGCGATCTCGCGACCGTGACGCTGGTGACGACGACCCCGGAGCTCTTCGTGGTCCATCCCTCGGTGCCCGCGAAGTCGGTGAAGGAGCTGGTGGCGCTGGCAAGGGCGCGTCCGGGCCAGCTCAACATCGCCTCGACCGGCAGCGGCGGGCTGCCACACCTCGCGCTCGAGCTGCTGAAGACCGCGACGAAGACCAATGTGCTGCACGTACCGTACCAGGGCGCCGCGCCCTCGGTGGCGGCGCTGGTCGGCGGCCACGCGCACGGCATGTTCGCGGACCTGCCGGTGCTGCTGCCGCATGTACAGGCCGGAAAGCTGCGCGCGCTCGCGGTGGCGAGCCCGAAGCGCGCGGGGCTGTTGCCCGATCTGCCGACCATGACCGAGCAGGGATTGCCTTCGGTCGAGGCCGTCAACTGGTACGGCATCCTGGTTCCGGCGAAAACGCCGCGCGACGTGATCGCAAAGCTGCACGATGGTTTTACCAGGACGCTCGCGGATGCCGGGGTCCGGGAGAAGCTCCTGGCCCGCGGCGCGGAGCCGCTGGGCATGGGGCCGGACCCGTTCGGCACGATGCTGAAGGAAGAAATGACGCGGTGGGCGAAGCTGGTGCAGAGCACCAACATCAAAGTCGATTAAATCCGGATGCTCTCGCACCGGTTTAATTCCGCGCGTTCGAACGGACGCGAGGACGCCGTTCAACGCGCGGGCCGAGAGGCGGGTGTCAAAACCTGAATCGAACCGCCAAGGCCGCCAAGAGAATCAAGAACAATAACTGAACCGCCAAGATCGCCAAGCACGCCAAGTAATGTTAAATCCGGACGCGGAGCGCCGGTTTAATTCCGCGCGTTCGAACGGACAAATGGATGCCGTTCAACGCGCGGAAACTCGAGGAGGTAACTGATGCCCGCTTAAGCGGCGCGCTTTGCTCGCGTCCGTCTTGAACCGGTGGTTAGATCTTTCGCCACCGATTTGCGCAGTACATCATTGATGCGGGTTTGGTACCCCGGGCCATGCGCCCGAAAGAATGCGATCACGTCGGCATCGAGGCGAATGGCGGTGAGAACCTTAGTCGGGGCCTTCTGCGATCCACGCCCGCGCTTGAGCACGGGCGAGCCCAGCATCTCTTCCGACCAAGGCGGGTTATCGGGGTCAACCCGCTTACTTGAAATAGTTTTTGGCAACTTTAAAGTAATAGCGTGTTTCATATTTCTCGGCTCTCCGCAATGAAATGATGTGTGGGCCGGTCGAGCGTTCGGTGTAAACCATCATGACAACCTCGCCCTCAAGAAGACCGAAAGCCACCAGCCGTTTTTCGCCATAGGCGCGGCGAATGTCCTCGCGGGTGATCGTGAAGTTGTCCCAGATCGCCTCGCACCCTTCGAAGTCGAGGCCGTGATCTTTGAGGTTTCTCCGGCGCTTGGCTTCATCCCAGGTAGCCACTAGCAAAGTGTATATACAATATGGTCAGGGCGCAACCACTGGATGGAGAAAGATCTAGCGTGGAGCTAACGCGCGCCGCGCACGGCGCCAAAACAAGACGAGACGCTTGCCGGCGTCGCAGTTGAGCGCAGGGTTAGGACTCATTGCGTGGTGCCTTTGCGTTGTTAAGCTGTCCAGGCCCACTGTACGACCTTGCTGACGACATACCCGATAGCTCCAAATTGAGCCGCGCCGAATGGTAAAAAACCATAAAGGTCTATAAGTAACCGTGTGCTGTGTGGAAGGTCTAAGACTTGTGCGACTCCATTTGAGAGGCCACTTACGACAAGTGACGAGGGTGTTGAAAAGATTCCTAGAATGAATAGGGCGTCGTAGTTGCTGGAGAAGATAAACGCCCACGCGCCTGCAGCCCATATCAGACACCAGACACCTGCAAAGAGCGCTGTCCAGAACCGCGGTGAGGCCAGAAGGGACATGAGTCCTAACGTGTCCGAGTGAGGCGCGCGTGCACAGCGCCCGCTGTGCAGATAGCGTCGCTCTCGAACTGGTGGTTAGGAGCCTGCAGCAGCGGTCTCAACAAATAAATGGGGTCAGTGTAACTTTCTTGAGGCGTGAGCTTTCCGCCTGATGAAAATCTGACTCTGACCCCATTTACTGGAGATTACGAATCCCGCTGACGATCAGGTTGTTGTTCGCCTCCATGGCCCAATCGCCGGAAAACTTGCCCAATCCAGTTCCCGCGATGATCGTCTTTAGATGTGGTAAGTAAATCGCCTTGCTACAGAACATCAATGGTTGACCATCAGGCCTGACGGCCAAGGTATCAGTCGCTACTAAGGCTTGAGATGGATCGGTGTAGAAGATGAGCGAGGACATAAGGCAGGCCAACGTTCCGGTTCAGACGCGCGCGGCTTCATGCGCGTCGCCTGCAACCGGGGGTTAGACGCCATTCTTGCTTACCAGGCGATATGGCCGAGAAACCGAAGACCGCAAAGCACAGAACCCGATATGCCGACTAGCGCCATTGAGCAGAAGAGAACGCGGAAGACACGACCGTATGACCACTGCCTGGCCCACCACGATGACTGCTGCTGCGCCGTGGTGGTCTTGCTCGGTTCGTGCATGAAGACTTGCGCTTCCGCGACGGGGAAGAAGCCTTCGATTTGAACTAGCGATGCCTCGGCGTGCTTCACGAGGAAAGAGACTCGTTGATCAAGCTTCCAGAAGAGGAAGGAGACAAAGGCTAGAAGAACGCCGAGCAGAACACCAAGAGCCGAAAAGCGTTGCGACCCCTGCAAGGTTGCCGCCATCCCTGCAGCCAGAGTCCCAGATATGACGAGGAAGAAATTGAACACTGCGATGCGCTGATGCGCGTGCAATTCGAAGTACTTCCACGCGTGCTCACGCGCTTGCGTTGCGGCGACTTCCGGGGAGGCGAACATGGCGTCTAACGAGAATTCGACCCCATAAGTGGGGCGTTTGTTTTGCCCCGAAATTGGGGCTGAAGCAAGAAAGGCTACCCCCAATCCCCTGATTCCTCAATCCGGTCAACCGGAATCGTAGCATGTACGTTTATACAGTATAGGCCCCGACGAAGGGAGGGAGCATGCCGCCGCCGAAGTTGCTCGAGCACGAACTGTGGGGTCAGGTCTTGAATCTTGAATTTTCAAGTTTCAAGACCTGACCCCCCTCTTGGGCTCAACCTCGTCAACAAGTTGGGATGCAGATTGCGTGGAAGCTAACCGCCTGCCGTACAAAGACAAAGAAAAGGGGCGGAAATAAAAATGCCCGGCGCGAAGCCAGGCGGAACTGAAGGAGAAGTGCGGAAGGCGGAAGGCGGAAGGGGGAAGGGGGAAGGGGGAAGGTCTTGTACGCCTTTCTCAGTTCCTCGACCCACGACCCACGAATCACGACTCACGCTTCATCGCAATCAGGCGGCAGCCTGCTTGCGGGTTTCTCCCGCGAGTATCGCGGTTAGCTCGCGCACATCCTGGAGGTTTTCCAGTCCCTGTATCGCTGAATAAACCGACGCGGTTTGCTCCCGCGTGAGTGCGCGAGCTGCGCAGTTGTCGAATTTTTCCTTGAGCAGCGAAGCCGGCAGCGGGTTGTCCGAGGTGCGGCCGAACGGCTGGTCCGTTCTTCCGCCCAGCACCTTGCCGCCTTTCAGCGTGATCTTCACTTCCGCGCCGAAGTGGTTTTCCGCCGGGAACTGCGCGGTGGTGTAGGGCGCGGCATGCACGCGCGGGAGCAGTTTCCGTACCGCCGGCTCCTCGTAGGCCTTCCCGTCGAAGTGCTCGATCGCGATCTTCCGGTCCAGGATCGCCCGGGCCATGCAGTA
>CAYYZZ010000138.1:0-6910 GCA_964476235.1 uncultured Streptomycetaceae bacterium
GCTCTAACGTGCGCAGGCACGTTATTCGAAACCCCGGCTCACTCCCTCATCCCTCAAAATCGTGCTGCTGCGCAGCATTGCGCTGGGACGGCATATTGAATACAGTCGCGGACGAGATGGATGGCGGGAACGGATTCCACAATGCGAAATTGGGACCCCGCCCCAAATAGATAACTAATAAGCTGGAGGAGGCTTCATGCCATACAAAATTCTGTTCCTGGGCGCGTCCTATGGCTCGCTGCTGGCGGCCAAGATTCTGCCCGCTGGCCACACGATCAAGCTGGTGTGCCTGCCGGCCGAAGCGGAAGTGATCAACAAGGAAGGCATCCGCGTGCGCTTGCCGGTCAAGGGCCGTGAGGGTCTGGTCGAGATCGATTCGCGCAAGCTGCCGGGCAAGCTGTCCGCCGACGGTCCGGCCGCGGTCAATCCGTCCGACTACGACTTGGTTGCGCTGGCGATGATGGAGCCGCAGTACCGCTCCCCCGGCGTGCGCGAGCTGCTGGAAGCGGTGGCCAAGGCCAGGGTGCCCTGCATGTCCATCATGAACATGCCGCCGCTCACTTATCTGAAGCGCATCCCGGGACTCAATGTGGATGCCTGCCGGAACGCCTATGCCGATCCCACGGTCTGGGACAACCTGGATCCCAAGCTGATGACGCTGTGCAGCCCGGACCCGCAGGCTTTCCGCCCGCCAGACGAGAAGGTCAACGTGCTGCAAGTCAGGTTGCCGACCAACTTCAAGGCGGCCCGCTTCGATTCGGACGCACACACCGCGATCCTGCGCCAGCTGGAGAAGGACGTCGAAGCGGCCCGGTTCGACGACGGCTCCGGCAAAAAGATCGAGCTGCCGGTGAAGCTGAAGGTGCATGACTCCATCTTCGTGCCGCTGGCGAAGTGGCCGATGCTGATGGCCGGCAACTACCGCTGTGTGACCAAGGACGGGATTCGCCCCATCAAGGACACCGTGCATTCCGACCTCTCAGCCTCGAGGGATGTCTATAACTGGGTGGTCAAACTCTGCGTGTCCCTCGGCGCGGCCGAGAAGGACCTGGTGCCGTTCGAGAAATACGCCAACGCAGCCCTGTCGCTTCAAAGCCCCTCCTCCGCGGCGCGGGCCCTGTACGGCGGCGCGCCCAACATCGAGCGGGTGGACCGCCTGGTGCAGGCCATCGCGAAGCAGAAAGGCATGCAGTCGCCCGTGGTCGACGAGGTCGTCGCACTGGTCGATGCCCAGCTGGAACTGAACAGGAAGAAGGCAGCGTAGCCGCCTGAGGGATGAAGGATGAAGGATGAAGGATGAAGGCGGAAGGATGACCTGAAACGACTGCAGGGGGTTTTCATCCCTCCGGCCCGGCCCGCTGCATCGTGCCGGGCGTTCGCCGGCTCTAACGTGCGCAGGCACGCTCTTCGAAACCCTGGCTCACTCCCTCGAAAGCCCTCAGTCGAGGGCTTTGACGATGTCCTCGACGACCTTCTTTGCGTCGCCGAACACCATCATGGTCTTGTCCATGTAGAACAGCGGGTTGTCGAGGCCGGCGTAGCCCGAGGCCATGCTGCGCTTGTTGACCATGACGGTGCGCGCCTTGGCGACTTCAAGGATCGGCATGCCGTAGATCGGGCTGCCCTTCTCGTGCGCGAGCGGGTTCACCACGTCGTTGGCGCCCAGCACCAGCACGACGTCGGTGTTGCCGAACTCGCTGTTGATGTCCTCCATCTCGAACACCTGGTCGTACGGCACATCGGCTTCCGCCAGCAGCACGTTCATGTGGCCCGGCATGCGCCCCGCGACCGGGTGGATCGCGTAGCGCACGTTGACGCCCTTCGCCGCGAGCTTGTGCGCCATTTCCTTCACGGCGTGCTGCGCGCGCGCCACGGCAAGGCCGTAGCCCGGCACGATGATGACGGTCTCCGCGTTCGACATGAGGAAGGCCGCGTCGTCCGCGGAGCCGGAGCGCACCGTCTTATCCGTCGCGCCCGCGACTGCCGCGCCCTCTGCCGCGCCAAAACCGCCAAGGATCACGCTGATGAACGAGCGGTTCATCGCCTTGCACATGATGTAGGACAGGATCGCGCCGCTTGATCCCACCAGCGAGCCGGCGATGATCAGCATCGGGTTGTTGAGCGAGAAGCCGATGCCCGCCGCCGCCCAGCCCGAGTAGCTGTTCAGCATCGAGATCACCACCGGCATATCAGCGCCGCCAATCGGGATGATCATGAGCATGCCCAGCACGAAGGCGATCGCGGTCATGACGATGAACGGGGTCCAGGCCTGGTTCTCCGCCATGAAGAAGGCCGCGCCGAAGCCGAACATCACCAGGCCGAGCACCAGGTTCAGCAGGTGCTGGCCCTTGAACACCACTGGCGCGCTGGAGAACAGGCGGAACCGCTTGCCGAGCCCGGCCAGCTTGCCGAACGCGATGATCGAGCCGGAGAAGGTGATCGCGCCGACGAAGGTGCCGATGAACAGCTCGAGCTTGTTGCCGAGCGGCATGGGGACGGGCACGTTGAACGCGGCCGGGTTGTTGACCGCCGCGATCGCGATCAGCACCGCCGCCATGCCCACCAGCGAGTGCATCGCCGCGACCAGCTCCGGCATCTGCGTCATCTGCACCCGCCGCGCCATGAGCGTGCCGATAATCGCGCCGACCGCGATGCCGAGGACGATCAGTCCGTGGTTCTTCACGATCGCGAGCGTGAACAGGATCGCGATCACCATCCCGGCGATGCCGAAGGCATTGCCGCGGCGCGCCATGGCGGGCGAGGACAGGCCTTTCAGCGCCAGGATGAAGCACACCGACGCTACGAGGTACCAGAGAGTGAGCTGATTCGCCGTCACACTCGCTCTCCAAAGGCGTGACAAGGGATAAGGGAAAAGGGATAAGGCGTCATCGCCGCTCCGCTCTCGCCCGCACTTTGTCCTTTTTTCCCCTATCCCTCATCCCCTATCCCTTATCACCGCCCTTGGGCTCTTTCTTCTTGAACATCTCGAGCATGCGCTGGGTGACGGTAAATCCCCCGAAGACGTTGACGGCGGCGAGGGTCACGGCGACGAAGCCGAGGATCGCGCCGAAGTCGGTCTGCTCCGGGCCGGCGGCGAGAATCGCGCCGACGATGATCACGCTCGAGATCGCGTTGGTCACGCTCAGCAGCGGCGTGTGCAGCGCCGGCGTCACGTTCCAGATCACGTGGTAGCCGACGAAGATCGCCAGCACGAACACCACGAGATTGATTACGGTCGGATCAACGGTGCCTGTCATGTCTCAGCTCTCAAATTCACGATTCGTGATACGGGATGCGTGATACGAGATACGAGATACGAGATACGAGATACGCGATTTGATCCGGTCATCGTTACCCGCATCGCGCATCGCGCATCGTGCATCGCGTATCGCGTATCTCGCATCACTTCTTCACCAGCTCGCCATTTATCGCGAGCAACGAGCCGGCGACGACCTCGTCGTCGCGGTTGACGCTGAAGGCACCGGTCTTCGCATCCAGCATCAGCGCGAGGAAGTTGAGGAGGTTTCGGGCGTAGAGGGCGCTCGCGTCGGCCGCCGCCATCGACGGCAGGTTGGTGTAGCCGATCAGGTGCACGCCGTGTTTCACCACGACCTTGTCTTTTTCCGAGAGCGGGCAGTTGCCACCCTGCTCGACCGCCATGTCCACGATCACCGAGCCGGGCTTCATGCTTTTCACCATGTCCTCGGTCACCAGCACCGGGGCCGGCCGGCCGGGAATGAGCGCGGTGGTGATCACGATGTCCGCCTGCTTGATGCGCTCGGCGACCAGCGCCGCCTGGCGCTTGCGGTAATCCTCGCCCATCTCTTTCGCGTAGCCGCCCTGCCCCTTCGCCAGCTCCTTCTCGGCGTCGGTCAGCGGCACCTCGATGAACTTGGCGCCCAGCGATTCGACCTGCTCCTTGGTTTCCGGCCGCACGTCGGTCGCCTCGACCACCGCGCCGAGGCGCTTGGCGGTCGCGATCGCCTGCAGCCCCGCCACGCCCACGCCCATGATCACGATGCGCGCCGCCTTCACGGTGCCGGCGGCGGTCATCAGCATCGGCATCAGGCGCTGGTAGGCGTTGGCGGCGAGCAGCACCGCCTTGTAGCCGCCGATGTTGGCCTGCGAAGACAGCACGTCCATGCTCTGCGCGCGCGAAATGCGCGGCAGCGACTCCATGGAGAAGGCAGTCAGCCCCTTCGCGGCCAACGCCTGCGCGCCCGGCTTGTTGTGGGGGTTGAGCAGGCCGATCAGGACCTGGCCCGGGCGCATCTGCGCGAGCTCGCCGTCAGCCGGCGCACGCACCTTGAGCACGATCTCGGCCTGGCTGTAGACATCGGAGGCCGACGGGACGATCTTGGCTCCCGCGGCGGAGAACTGGTCGTCGGGTAGGTTCGCGCCGTTGCCGGCGCCGGACTGGACCAGCACGGAGTGATGGCCGCCCGCCGTGAGCTTCTTCACCGTCTCCGGCGTCGCCGCCACTCGTGTTTCTCCGGCGTGCGTTTCCGCCGGAACCCCGAACTTCATTTTATTGCCGCTCCCTGCTATCCCGTCATTCCCGCGCAGGCGGGGATCCAGAAACCAAACGCCCTAGATTCCCGCCTTCGCGGGAATGACGCTTATCTAGAGGACGCATCGCATTATAAGGGATTTGTGCGCCGCACTATTTAAACCCGTAGAGCTTGGCGGGATTGTTCACCAGGATCTTGTTGCGCAAGCCCTCGTCCTGCGTCCAGTCGGCGATCGTGTCGAGCAGCTTGCCTTCGTCCGGGAAGTTCTTTTTGTACGACGGGTGCGGCCAGTTCGAGGCCCACACCATGCGCTCGGGCGCGGCCTTGATGAGTTCCTTCGCGATCCTCGCTTTGTCTGCGTAGAGGGGCGGGCCGCTCTTCGAGCCGTAATACGGGCCGGAGAGCTTCACCCAGCAGCGTCCGGTCGCGAGCAGCTTCATCAACAGGCGCCAGTCCTTGTCGCTGTCAGGCGTCGCGGCATCGAACCGGCCCATGTGGTCGATCACCAGGTCGCAGGGCAATTTCGTGATGATCGCTTCGTGCTCTGTCAACTCGCGCGACTCGCATTGCAGCTGCACGTGCCAGCCGAAAGCGGCGACCCGCGCCGCCATGCGCGGCATGGTGTCCCAGGTCAGCACGCCGCCCCGCATGTGGTAGCGGATGCCGCGCATGCCGAGCTGGGTCAGCCGGTCGATCTCGGCATCCGACGCGGCGGGGTCGACGATGGCCACGCCACGCGCCGTATCGCCCAGCTTCGCCATCGCCTCCAGCGTGCAGCTGTTGTCGGCGCCGTAGCCGGAGGGCGCCACGATCACGGTGCGCGTCAGCCCGAGCTTCTTCTGCACCTCGCGGTAATGCATCAGCGTGCCCGGCTGGCTGGGATGGCTCGCCTCCGCGCGGAGCTGGTACCCCGGCTCGTAGATGTGCATGTGCGTGTCGCACGCGTTGGGCGGCGTCGGCAGCCGCGGCGCGGAGATGGGGGTGTCGTGACTCATGTTTTCTTGAGCCTCTTAAGAAAACATAAATGGAACCCTTCCTGATATCGAATCGATTGGGGATGATCGGCGTTCATCGGCGGTAATCTTGGCTTGTTGGAGATTGAAATTCTGTTCTGGCTTCTCTTGGCGTCTTGGCGGTTCAAATTATTGATGTGTTTTTCTTGGCGGCTTGGCGTCTTGGCGGCTAATTTAATGCTTGTTTCACTCCGCGTCTTGGCGGCGTGTTAAACCTTCACACCGCGGAGGAACTCGGTGCGTGCCTTTGCGCCGGCCATGATGAAGGACAGGTCCGAGCCGCTGAGGATCATGCGCATGCCGTAGCCAATGTATTTCTCCATGAGCTTGGGCTCGTAGACGCCGCCCATGCCCGGGTATTTTCCGTGCTTCTTGCACGCCGCGATGACCGTCCGGTAAGCGTCCTCGACCTTGGGATCGCCGAGCTTCCCGGGCATGCCCATCTCGGCGCACAGGTCGCTGGTCCCGATCAGTAGCGCGTCCACGCCTTCCACCTGCGCGATCGCATCGGCATTCGCGATCGCTTTCGGCGTCTCGAGCATCACGGTCACCAGCATCTCCTCGTTCACCATGCGCGTCGCATCGCCTGGCGGCAGTGTGCGGAAGCCGAGCTGGGGCATCGCGCCCGCGAGCGAGCGGTGGCCTATCGGCGGGTAGCGGCAGGCGCTGGCGATGCGCTTCGCATCCTCCACGGTGTCCACGTGCGGGGCAACGATGCCCTGCGCGCCGTTATCGAGCAGGCGTGAGGCGTGATAGTGCTCGTGGCCGGGCACGCGCACGAGCGGCGTGATGCCGACGGCGAGCGAGGCCATCGCGAGCTGCGACGCCAAGTCCACATCCATCGAGCTGTGTTCCATGTCGATGAACAGCCAGTCGAAACCGCAGGTCTTGCCGATGGTCGCGATGTCCACGGTGCGGGCCTGCCGCACGCCCATGCCCAGCGCGAGTTCGCCGGCCGCAAGGCGGCGCTTGGCGTGATTGGGAACAAAGTCCATGCGTGCTCCTTGTTGTTATACGGGGAGGGAGGCCGCATTGTATCAGCGCGGGAAAAGCGTGATTCGTGAATCGTGATTTGTGATTCGACCCCCTCACCCCAACCCTCTCCCCCGCACGCGAGGGAGAGGGAAAACAGAATTCGATTCACGATTCACGATTCACGCTGTTGGAAGTGATGAGCGGTGCTATGCTATCCGCATCGTGGACGATAGGGGGAGGCCATGAGTCTGCTGCTGCGTTCATTCGTGATGCTGTCCGCGCTGTGCGCTGTAACGGTGGCCGGCGCTCAGCCGTATCCCGTCAAACCGGTGCGCTTCCTGGTCGGCTATGCCCCCGGCGGCGCGACCGATATCAACGCGCGCATCGTGGCGCAGAAGCTCTCCGAGACGT
>CAYYZZ010000139.1:0-6899 GCA_964476235.1 uncultured Streptomycetaceae bacterium
GCGCGCCCGGCGGGATTCGAACCCACGACCCTTGGCTTCGGAGGCCAATACTCTATCCGCTGAGCTACGGGCGCGTGCGGAGCGAATTCTAGCACGGCGCCATCCGCACTATCGCCCCGAAATCAAGGTATTACGCTCCGATCTCTGCGCCTTACGCTATAATGGGCGCCTTCCCGGGTAAATGCTGAAAACGTTCCCATGGCCGAAAACCATTCTGAAGAGCCTACCTCGCTGATCAAGACGCCCAAGCAGCTCATCATCGTGGTAGTGCTCGCGTTCGCGGTGCCGATCATGCTGATCGTGATGCTGACGCAACTCATCACCAGCGGCCCCGACATGAGCAAGAAGAATCCCGCGCTGTCGGAAGAAGCGATCGCGAAGCGTCTGAAGCCGGTCGGCGAGGTGGCGGCCGATCCCAGCCAGCCGACGCCGCAGCCGGCCGCGCCGGTTGCGGTTGCTGCGGCACCCGCGCCGGGCGCAGCCGCCCCGGCCGCCGCCAAGTCCGATGCCGGCAAGGGCAAGTCGGTTTACGACTCGGCTTGCACGGTCTGTCACGCCGCTGGCGTGGCGGGCGCGCCCAAGGCGGGCGACAGGACGGCGTGGGCGCCGCGGCTGAAAACCGGCATGGAAGCGCTCTATACGAACTCGCTCAAGGGCAAGAACGCGATGCCGCCCAAGGGCGGCAACCTTTCGCTCGCCGACGCCGACGTGAAAGCGGCGGTGGATTACCTGGTCGGCCTCATCAAATGAGGCGTGATGAGTGATGAGTGATGGGTGATGAGTAAGGGCGCAGCGCGTGCTGCGCCCTTTTTGTTTGGGCCCGAATCACGACTCACGAATCACGATTCACGCATTTCCAGATGGCAACATACGCAATCGGCGACGTCCAGGGCTGCTACGACCAGCTGATGCGGCTGCTCGAACGGGCGGACTACGACGAGCGGGGCGACGTGCTGTGGTTCGTCGGCGACCTCGTCAACCGCGGCCTGCAGTCCGCGCAGGTCGTGCGTTTCGCGAAACGCCTGGGCGAGCGGCAGGTCACGGTGCTCGGCAACCACGATCTCGCGCTGCTGGTCATCGCCGAAGGCGTCAAAAAGCCGCACCGGGGCGACACCTACGACGAGCTGTTGTCCGCGCCCGACCGAGATGAACTCATCGACTGGCTGCGGCATCAGAAGATGATGCATGCCGGCCACGGCCACGCGATGGTGCACGCGGGACTGCTTCCCCAGTGGAGCCTCGCCCAGGCGCTCGCGCTCGCGCGCGAGGTGGAAGCCGCGCTGCAAGGGCCGGAGCACCGCGAGTTCCTGAAGCAAATGTACGGCAACGAGCCCGTGAGCTGGCGCGACGACCTTGCCGGCTATGACCGCCTTCGCGTCATCGTCAACGCGATGTCGCGCATGCGTCTCGTCGCCCCCGGCGGCGCGATGGAATTCAGCCACAAGACGGGGCTGGCCAATCTCCCCGCCGGTTACCTGCCGTGGTACGACGCGCCCGGCCGCGCCAGCCGCGGCGACCGCATCCTGTTCGGCCACTGGGCCGCGCTCGGCCTGCTCGTCCGCGAGGACGTGGTGTGCCTCGACACCGGGTGCGTTTGGGGGCGCGCGTTGAGCGCACTGCGGCTCGAGGACGGCCGGCTGTTTCAGCTGGATTGCGCGGAGCTGAAAGGCGCGGCGTCCGGTGATTGAGCCGGCGCGTCAACGTGTGACGCGGGCGTTGCGGCCATCGAAAAGCACCCGCACCCGATCGCCGGGCTGGAAAGTTTCTCCAGCGGGTTGGGTGACGGCGATGACGCGCCCTTCGTCGAGCCGAACAGTAATCTCGAGTCCCGGTTGAGTCCCGGTCTGCGCCGCTGCCTCTCCGAGAACGGCGCCGGCCACGGTTCCCACCACCGCCCCGGCCGGGAAAAGGAAAAAAACCCGCTCACTACTCACTGTTTCATCTCACCAGGGCCTCGAGCCAAAGGCTTCCTGGTAGCGGCTTGCGACTTCATCGCGGGTGAAGTGGTGGTTCTGGCCGCCGCGGCTCGCGATCTTGATCGAACCGAGCAGCGAGGCGAGCCGTCCGGCCACCGGCCAATCGAGCCCGGCGGCGATGCCGTAGAGCAACCCCGCGCGATAGGCATCGCCGCAACCGGTCGGGTCCGCCACCCGCTCCGGCTTGACGGGCGGTATCTCGATACTGCGGCCGTTGGTCATGATGAGCGAGCCGCGCGCGCCCAGGGTCACCACCAGCGCTTTCACGCCCTTCGCCAGCTCCTCGAGCTTCTTTCCGGTGCGCTCCTGCAGCATCTGCCCTTCGTAGTCATTGACCGTCACGTAGCTCGCCAGGTTCACGAACCCGTTCAACTCCTCGCCGCCGAACATCGGCAGGCCCTGGCCGGGATCGAAGACGAAAGGCACGCCGGCGGCGTGGAATTCGCGCGCGTGCTGCAGCATGCCGTCACGCCCGTCGGGCGCAATGATGCCGAGCTTGACCCCGTTCGCCTCGTGCACGTGGTTCTCGTGCGAGTGGTTCATGGCCCCCGGGTGGAACGCCGTGATCTGGTTGTCGTCGAGGTCGGTGGTGATGAAGGCCTGCGCGGTGAAGGTGTTCGGAATGCGGCGGATGTGCCGCTGCGGCAACTCGAGCTTCTTCAGACGCTCGTCGTACGGCAGGTAATCGTCGCCGACCGTGGCCATGATGAGCGGCTCGCCGCCCAGCAGTCCCAGGTTGTAGGCGATGTTGCCGGCGCAGCCGCCGAACTCGCGGCGCAGGTCCGGCACCAGGAACGCGACGTTCAGGATGTGCAGCTGGTCGGGAAGAATGTGGTTCTTGAAGCGGTCGCGGAACACCATGATGGTGTCGTAGGCGATCGAGCCGCAGATCAGCGTGCGCATGGGAGATTGCCGCCGGAAAGAAATTAGTCCGAAATTATATCTGCTTGTGGCAGCGGTGGCCTCTTGCAGCACAATGCCCTATGTAGCGGCATCATTCGATCGAATCTTGACTTGAGGAGAATCGCATGCTGAAGGAGTTCAAGGAATTCGCGGTGCGCGGCAACGTGGTGGACATGGCGGTCGGCATCATCATCGGCGCCGCCTTCGGCAAGATCGTGGATTCGCTGGTGAAAGACCTGATCATGCCGCCGATCGGCCTGCTGCTCGGAAAAGTGGACTTCGCCAATTTGTTCGTCGTCCTCAAGCAAGGCGCTCAGGCCGGCCCCTATCTTTCCGTGGAAGCGGCGCAGAAAGCGGGCGCGGTCACCTTCAACTACGGCGTGTTCATCAACACCCTGATCTCGTTCGTGATCGTCGCCTTCGCGGTATTCCTGCTGATCCGCGCCATCAACCGGCTGAAGCGCGAAGAGGAGAAGAAACCAGCGGAGCCGCCCGCGACCCCGGAAGAGATCGCGCTACTGCGCGAGATCCGCGACAGCCTGAAAAAGCCGTGAGTCGTGATTCGTGAGTCGTGAATCGTCCCCGGCTGACTTCGTCAGCCGAAGAGCACCAGCAGCCAGACCACCGGGACGTTGACGAGGGAGATGAACACCGCGGCACTGCCGATGTCCTTGGCGCGCTTGGCGAGCAGGTGGTTTTCCAGCGAGACGCGGTCGACCGCCGCCTCCACCGCCGAGTTGAGGAGCTCCACGATCAGCATCAGCAGCACGGATGCGATCATCAGCGCCTTGCCGGTGCCGCTCGCCGGCAGCAAGAGCGCGGCGGGAACCAGGATCGCCGCGAGTAAGACTTCCTGGCGGAAGGCGTCCTCGTGACGGAAAGCGGCGGCGAGCCCGTCGAGCGAGTAGAAGAGCGCGTTCCAGATCCGCCTTAAGCCCGTCTTCCCCTTGTGCGGACTCTCCTCAACTCGTGAATCGTGATTCGTGATTCGTGAGTCGTTTGTCATTATTTTCTTGGCGACTTGGCGGCGTGTTTCTACTTTAGCGCGGCGAGGGCCGCGTCGTAGTTGGGCTCCTGCTTGATCTCGGGCACCAGCTCGGAATGCAGCACCTTGTTGTTCTCGTCGAGCACGATCACCGCGCGCGCCGTCACGCCCTTCAGCGGCCCGCTGGTAATGTCCACGCCGTACTTCGTCTTGAAATCGCCGCCGCGGACGGTGGAGAGCGTCACCACGTTGTTGATCCCTTCCGCGGTGCAGAAGCGGCCCGCCGCGAACGGCAGATCGGCCGAGATCACCAGCACCACGGCGTCCGGCATCGCGCCTGCTTTCTCGTTGAAAACCCGGGTGGACTTGGCGCACACCGGCGTGTCCAGGCTCGGCACGATGTTCAGCACCTTGCGCTTGCCCGCGAAGTCCTTGAGGCCCATGTCCTTCAGGTCCTTGGAGGTCAGGCTGAAGTCGGGCGCGCTGTCTCCCTTCTTCGGAAAATTGCCGGAAACGGTGATCGGGTTGCCGCCCAGCGTAACGTTAGCCATAGAAGTTCTCCTGAGAGTCGGTAACAATATGAGGGGATACTCCCCTACATCAGGGGCCGTTTCGGTCATTTTGAAACGGCCTCTTAGCGTTCGGGTGTTCGGGTCGAATGGAGCGCCGCAGTATGCCCCGCGCCCCGAAGCCGCGCAAGCTTGCGTGGCAACAACAAGTCGCCCATCACTCATCGCTCATCACTCATCACTCATCACTGCTTTTCGATACGCCGCGGCATCGAGCAGCCCCGCCAGCTCCGCGGCGTTGCCGGGCCTGATGCGGAACAGCCACGCCGCGTAGGGCTCCTGGTTGAGCTTCCCGGGCGCATCGGCCACCGCCGGGTTGACCTCGACGATCTCGCCGGAGACCGGCGCGGGTATGTCAGACGCCGCCTTGACCGACTCGACCACGGCGCAGGTTTCCCCCTGCTTCACCTTGCGGCCGATCTCGGGATGCTGCACGAACACCACGTCGCCCAGCTGCTCCTGCGCGTGATCCGTGATGCCCACGGAAACCGTGCCATCGGTTTCCGTCCTCACCCACTGGTGGGTGTCGGTGTATTTCAGACCATCAGGTGTCATCGTGCTTTCACCGAAAAAGCGTGATTCGTGATTTGTGATTCGTGAGTCGACTCGGTCGATACTATACGGGTGGGCGGTTCTTCGAATCACGATTCACGATTCACGATTCACACCGTTTTGAATTCAGGGTGCCGGCGCCGGTAGCAGGTCGAGCCGGAAGCCGGCGGGATTGAGATCGCCGGTGTCGAGATCGAGCCGGACGGTGATCTCCGCGTTGGCCGGTATGCCCGCCGCGACGGCCCGGCCACGCTCGAGGTAATCCTTCGGCGTGAAAATGCGCCGCGCCAGCGTGTGCTCCTTGGTGTTGGTGAGCACGAGGTCGAGCGCCGGGAAACCCAGGTCGTAGCCGGCGTGGTTGCGCAGCGTGGCGGTCAACTGGATGATCCCCGGGCGCGCCGTGTCCGTCGCCTGCAGGTCGGAGGCTTCGATCGCGATCTGCTTGGGGCGTTGCGGCGGCGCAACGGTGCAGCGCAGCAGGTCGCAGAACTGGACCAGGTAAGGCTTCAACCCCGGATATTGCGCGGCGAGATCCGCCCGGTGGAAATAGGCGGCCTGTCCGCCGAGCGCAAGTGCAAGCAGGACCACACCCGCCGCCCATGCCCGGGCGCCGCGCCGCGCTTTCTCCGGAAAGAGCTGGTCATCGAGCGAAAGCTGTTCCGGCGCCGGGCCGTAGTCCTGTTCCTCGTAAGCAATTTCAGGCGGGTGCGGCGCGGCGGGCGCCATCGCACCCGTCGCCGGCGTCACCGGCTCGAGCTCGAATCCGGCGACGCCCCCTGCACCCGCCGCCTGGGGCGGCGCTTCAGGCGCGGGCGCGGGCGCGGGCAGCGTGACGAGCGCCTTGAGACCGTCGAATACCGTCATGCAGGTGCCGCACCGCACCCGTCCGTTATGAGCCTGCAACTGCTGCTGCGTGACGCGGAACGTCGTGCTGCAGGAGGTGCATTTTGTAACCAGGCTCATGAGCTATGCCGGGTGCCGCTCAAGAGCATCCAGCCTTCGCCCCGCGCGGGCGCATCGAAATCAAACCACGGCCCGTACGCGGCGCGCACTTCATCCGCCTGTTCCTCGAGCAGGCCGGCAAGCGCAAGCCGCCCGTGACGCGCGGTCAGCCGGGCGAGCAGGGGCGCAAGCACGATGAGCGGATGAGCGAGGATGTTGGCGACCACGATTTGCGCGGGCTGCCGTATCGCGCCGGCAGCGCTATGAAAGGACACCTGCACCCGATTGTGAATGGCATTGCGGCGCGCCGCAAGCAGCGCCTGGTCGTCGATATCCACGCCGTCCGCGCGCGCCGCCCCGAGCTTCATCGCGGCGATGGCGAGTATGCCGGAGCCGCAGCCGTAATCGAGCACCGATTCTCCGCCGCGGATCGCGCGCTCGAGCCAGTTCAGGCACAGGCGCGTGGTGGGGTGGCTGCCGGTGCCGAACGCGAGTCCCGGGTCGAGCAGGAGGTTGATCGCGCCGGGGTCGGGCGGCTCGTGCCAGCTCGGCACGATCCACAATCGCGGCGAGATCCTGATCGGCGCGAACTGGTCGCGGCTCGCGCGCACCCAGTCCTGCTCGGCGACGCGATCCGTGCGGTACGGCGCCGGCGCGATACCGACTTGGGCGCAGGCGGCCGCGACGAGCGCAGCCGCATCCGTGTTCTCCGCGACCAGCGCGGTAATGCGGCTGCGCCGCCAGCCGCGCGGCGTCCCGGCGCCGGGTTCGGCGAACACTGGCTGCTCGGAAGCGGAGCCGGCGTCGGCATCCGCCACCTCCACGCTCGCCGCGCCGGCCTCGATCAGGGCGTCGGAGACCGCCTCGACATCGGATACCGCCACTTCGAAGGAAACCGAAAGCCAGGACATGAATACAGGCTCAAGGTTCAAGGTTCAAGGTTCAAGGTTCAAGGTTCAAGGTTCAAGGTTC
>CAYYZZ010000140.1:0-6886 GCA_964476235.1 uncultured Streptomycetaceae bacterium
CCGATGTGGGCGATGTGCGAGCCGAGCGGCCCCATGCTGTAGGGGATCACGTACATCGTGCGCCCGCGCATGCAGCCGTCGAAAAACTTGCCGAGCGTCGCCCGCATCTCCTCCGGCGCCACCCAGTTGTTGTTGGGGCCCGCGTCTTCCTCGATCTTGCTGCACACGAAGGTGCGTTCCTCCATGCGCGCGACGTCGTCGGGATCGGAGCGGGCCAGGAAGCAGCCAGGCCGCTTCTGCGGGTTCAGCTTGATCAGCATGCCGGTGGCGACCATCTCGCTGCACAACCGGTCGTATTCTTCCTGCGAGCCGTCGCACCAGTAGATGCGGTCGGGCTTGGTGAGCTGCGCGATCTGGTCGACCCACGCCTTCAGCTTGGCGTGCTTGACGTAGGCAGGCGTGCCGGGGGATTGGGCGAGGTGGGCCGCGGTGGCAGGTTGATTCATATTCTCCTCCGGATACGCGGTGTAATCTTTTAAAAACAAAGGCAAAGCAACCGTCACGGGTCGCGTTGCCGTTCAGGCAAATCTTACACGAAAACCGTCGCACCCTGCAGCACCGGAGCGGGCTTCCGGACCGACCGGCTTAGACCCTGTAATTCAACGACTTCCTCAAGCCGCCCGGGCGGCAGGCCGGTGCCGCAGCGCCAGCCAGATCAGCCCCGCCCCTGCCAGCGCCAGGAACGGCAAGGCGGAAAGATTCATCGTCAGCCAGCCCTGGTACGAGAACAGCGCGCCCGAGGACAGCGAGCTCACGACCATGGTGAGGAAAATCGCGGCGTCGTTAACACCCTGCACCTTGGCGCGCTCCGCGGTGGTGTAGCTCTCGGTCAGCAGCGTGGTTGCACCCACGAACATGAAGTTCCAGCCCACGCCGAGCAGCAGCAGCGCCAACCAGAAATTCATCACGTCCACGCCAGCCACGGCGATCCCCACGCAAACGACGTTCAACACGACGCCCGTCAGCATCACCGTCATCAGCCCGAATCGCTTGATCAGCGCGCCGGTGAAGAACGAGGGCGCGAACATGCCTATCAGGTGCCATTGGATCACGAACACCGCGTCGCCGAACGGGTGATTGCAGGCCGCCATGGCGAGCGGCGTCGCCGTCATCAGCAGGTTCATTACTCCGTAGCCGATCATCGCGGACAGCACCGCCACGATGAAAACGGGCTGGCGTGCTATCGTCGCAAGCGGCCGCCCGGGTTCCTTACGCTCCGCTTCCGTCAGCGGCGGGATATCGAGCCACCGCAGCGCAAGCATCGACATCAGCGCAAAGAGGATCAGCGAGAAATACGGGCCGGCGAACGTGTGACCAGTAACGAAATCCTTGGTGAGCTTGCTGGTCTCGGGCCCGACGAATCCCCCGACGATGCCCCCGGCGAGCACCAGCGAAATCGCCATGCTCTTGAAGTCCGCCGGAGCGACATCGGCCGCGGCGAAACGATAATACTGCCCCGCCGCGGAATAAGCTCCGAGGATCAGCACGCCCGCACATAGCAGCCAGAAGCTGGCCAGATAGATAGCCATCGCGCACAGCAGTGACCCCGCGATCGCGCAGCACGCCCCCAGGGTAAACCCGGTCCGCCGCCCGTAACGCTTCATCAGGAATGACAGCGGCAGGGTCGTTAGCGCGGAGCCCACGAAGTACGCGGTCACCGGCAATGTCGCAAGCGCCTTGTCGGGGGCGAGCGCGTAACCGGCCAGCGCGTTGACGGTGATCAGTACCGAGTTGTTGATGAGCAGCAGGCCCTGGCAGACCGCTAAAACGGCGACATTCTTCCTGGATACGTCCATGGAGTTAAGCCTGCCAACGTGCGGCGGCCCGGCCCGAGATCGCCGTTTTAATCTAACAATCTGATACGAATTTGTATAAGTGCAATTTCAGCGTTTCTGAAATTGCACTTTGCCGAACATGATGTCCCACGACTTGTCGCTGTGCGGCGCAGCGTTGGCAGCCTGCGCTTCGGCGAGCACCTTGAGAGCGCGCTGGACGGCCGGCCGCGCGTTGATCTCGTCGAACCAGCGCTTGACGTTGGGGTATTCCCCGATGTTCACGCCGCGCTGCTCCGCGCCCCGCATCCAGGGGAAGCTGGCGATGTCCGAGATCGAGTATTCGTTGCCGGCCGTATAGCGGGCTTCGCCCAGGCGCTTGTCGAGCACGCCCGTCAGCCGGTTCGCCTCGTTGGTGTAGCGGTCGATCGCGTACTGGATCTTCTCCTTCGAGTAGCGGCGGAAATGGTTGGCCTGCCCCATCATGGGCCCGAGGCCGCCCATCTGCCACATCAGCCATTGCACGCAGCTCCAGCGCGCATGCATGTCCGCCGGCAGCAGCTTGCCCGTCTTGGAAGCGAGATAGAGCAGGATCGCGCCGGTCTCGAATACCGGGATCGGCTTCCCGTTGGGCCCGTCCGGGTCCACGATCGCCGGGATGCGGTTGTTGGGGCTGATCTTGAGGAACTCGGGCTTGAACTGCTCGCCCTCGCGGATATTGACGCCGTGGATGCGGTACTTGAGACCGGTTTCCTCCAACATGATGTGGACTTTGTGGCCGTTTGGCGTGGGCCAGGTATAGACGTCGATCATGCGATCTCCCCTTAAAGGCGGTGATAAGTGATAAGTGATAAGTGATAAGTGATAAGTGACGGGTGATGGGTGATGCGACAAAACGCATCCTACCACTCATCATGGCAACGTAAACCCGGGATACGGGATGTGAGATACGGGATGAGAGAATCGGGATGCAAGGCTCGACGGCCCCAGGCTTGCTAAACTGCCGTTTCCAATCCCGTTGCACGCATATCGTATCTCCCGCATCGCGCATCTCAAATCTCGCATCACGAACCCCGCATCGCGCATCAGCACCGACATGTCGAAATCCACATCCTGGCTGCTGCCCCCCGGCACATCGCCCGATGCCGCGCTGATCCTCACAGCGCGTGGCATCCGCGCCTTCACCGACGGGTACGTCGCGCTGCTGCTGCCGTACTATCTCACGCTGCTCGGTTACAGCGCGCTGGAAGTGGGCGTGATCGCCACCGCGACGCTCTTCGGCTCCGGCCTGCTCACGCTGCTCGTGGGCGTGTTTGCCTACCGCTTCCGAATGCGCGTCCTGCTCACCACCGCGTGCCTGCTGATGCTCGGCACCGGCATCGGCTTTGCCGCCGTCACGGATTTCCTGCCGTTGCTGCTGATCGCCGTGATCGGGACCCTCAACCCGTCGAGCGGCGACGTCAGCGTTTTCCTGCCGCTCGAGCAATCCCTGTTGTCGCACGCAGTGACGAGCGAGCATCGCACCGCGCTGTTCTCGCGCTACAGCCTGGTGGGGCAACTCATCGGTGCACTGGGCGCGCTGGCTGCTGCGGCCCCTGGCATTCTCGCGCAATGGGACATCCTCGAGCTCAAGACGGCGGTTCAGGCGATGTTCATTCTTTATGGGCTCTCGGCCCTCGTCGCGCTCGCGCTCTATCGCCGCCTTGCCTCAGCCGGTTCGCGGGGAGACGAGGTGCGCGCCGCCCCATTGGGGCCGTCGAGGGGCGTCGTCTACCGGCTCGCGGCGCTGTTCAGCCTGGATGCGTTTGCAGGCGGCTTCGCCGTGCAATCGCTGCTCGCGCTGTGGCTCTTCCTCCGGTTCGACTTGTCAGTGGAAGCCGCCGGCACCCTCTTTTTCTGGACCGGCATTCTGGCGGCGGCCTCCTTCCTGGCCGCCCCGGCCATCGCCCGGCGCATCGGGCTCATCAACACCATGGTGTTCACGCACTTGCCGGCCAACGTCTTCTGCGTGCTGGTTCCATTCATGCCCACGCTGCCGCTGGCCATCCTGTTCCTCTCTTTGCGCGCCCTTCTCTCGTCTATGGACGTGCCGGCGCGGACTTCCTACGTCATGGCCGTGGTCTCTCCGGCGGAGCGTCCGGCGGCGGCGAGCATCACGGCGGTTCCGCGCAGTCTCGCGGCCGCCGTGAGCCCGGCCTTCGCGGGCTACCTGCTGACGCTCAGCCCCTTCGGCTGGCCGCTGGTGATCTGCGGGGCGCTGAAGATCGTCTACGACCTCACGCTGCTCGGGATGTTCAGGAAGGTCAAGCCGCCCGAAGAGCAGTGATCCGTGATCCGTGATCCGTGATCCGTAATTTGATGAAACCCGTGGTTTAGAAGTTTCCGGCCACCGATCACCGGTCACGAGTCACGCCTTCTCAGTGAGCTGAAGAGACTTCAGCTCCAGAAACTCCTCGAGCCCCCAGCGGCCGAACTCGCGGCCATGTCCCGACTGCTTGTAGCCGCCAAAGGGCGCGAAAAGGTTGAAGGCCCCGCCGTTGACCTCGACCCACCCGGCGCGAATGCGACGGGCAACGCGGCGGGCGCGCTCCTCGTCCTTCGACCATACCGCGCCGGCCAGCCCGTAGATCGTGCCGTTGGCAATGCGCACGGCCTCCTCCTCGTCCTGGTAGCCAATGATGGAGAGCACCGGCCCGAAGATCTCCTCCTGCTCTATCGTCATGCCGGGTTTGACCTTGCCGAACACGGTCGGTTGCACGAAGTAGCCCTTGCCGAGCCGCGGCGGCGGTTCCGCGCCGCCGAGCAGCAACTCTGCGCCCTCCTCCACGCCCTTCCGGATATAGTTGCGCACCCGCTTGCGCTGAACGCTGGTGATCAACGGGCCGAGCCGGGTATTTTCGTTCATCGGGTCGCCGGGATTGAAGGCCTTTGCCGTTTCCACCGCCAATTGTGCCGCTTCCTGGTAGCGCGATGCAGGGACCAGCAGCCGCGTCAGCGCCGTGCAGGTCTGCCCGGAATTGAGGAAGCAGGAATTGATCGTGCCCTTCACCGCGCGGGACAGGTCTGCGTCGTCGAGCACGATGGACGCTGACTTGCCGCCCAGTTCCAGCGCCACGCGCTTCACCGTCCCGGCCGCGAGCTCGGAGACGCGCTTGCCGGCGCGCGTGGAGCCGGTGAAGGAAACCATGTCGATCCCGGGATGTCGTGCGATAGCCTCGCCCACGGTGGCGCCAGTACCGCACACCAGGTTAAACACGCCCCGTGGCAGCCCCGCGGCGTGAACCACTTCAGCCAGGATGAAGGCCGACAACGGCGCGACTTCACTCGGCTTCAGCACCACGGTGCAGCCCGCCGCGAGCGCCGGCGCCACCTTGGCGACGACCTGGTGCAGCGGGTAGTTCCAGGGCGTGATCGCCCCCACCACTCCGGCGGGCTCCTTCACGACCAGCGAGTTGGCGACCCGCTCCTCGAACGGGTATTCGCGCACGAGCCGCGCGTAGCTTGCCATCACCTGCGGCGGCAGCGCGGCCTGCAACCGCTGCGAGAGCTTGAAGGGCATGCCGACCTCGGCGGTGATGGTGCGCGCTATCTCGTCCGCGCGCGCCGTCAGGCCATCGGCAATGCTTTGAAGGAAAGCGGCCCGCTGCTCGACCGGCGTCGCGGCCCAGGATTCGAACGCCGCCCTGGCCGCGCTGACTGCCCGCTCCACGTCCTCAGGCCCGCCCGCAGGCACCCGCGCGATCACTTCTTCCGTGGCCGCGTTATGGACCTCGATAGACCCGGCGGACGATGATGGCGCCCATGCGCCGTTGAGGTAGAGCTTGTCGTGGACTTTCATGGATTGACCGCTGGCTCAAAGACACAGTGTAACCACTCCCCTCCTTTTCAAGGAGGGGTGGACGCGCAGCGGACGGGGTGGTTGAATCCCGAACAGGAGGAACTCCAATGCCGATCCGCAAGACCCAAGACATCCGCCTGGCCGGGTTTGTACGGTTACTGGCCGCAACCGCAGCGTGCTGCACCGTGCCTATGGCTTTCGCCGCTTCACAGGATATGGCCAAGTATCCAGAGCGGCCGGTCCGCATCGTGATCGGCTTCACCCCCGGCGGCGTGCCGGACATCACCGCGCGCGGCATCGCCGCGAAGCTGACCGAACGCTGGAAGCAGCAGGTTATCGTCGATAACCGGCCGGGCGCGGGCGGCACCATCGCCGCGCAGATCGTGGCGAGCGCCAATCCGGATGGCCACACCCTGCTCTCGGTGTCGAACGCGCATTCGGTTGCGCCCGCCATTTACGCTAGGCTGCCCTACGACACGCTGAAGGATTTCGCCGGCATCACCATGACCGCCAGCGGCCCGGCCCTGCTGCTGGTCTCGCCCTCGATCGGCGTCAAGTCGGCGAAGGATCTGATTGCGCTCGCCAAGTCCAGGCCCGGCCAGCTCAATTTCTCGTCCGCCGGCGTCGGCAGCGGCACGCACTTCGGCGGCGAGCTGTTCAAGTACCGGGCCGGGATCGACGTAGTGCACATTCCCTTCAAGGGCATCCCCGAGGCGATCACCGAGACCCTGGCTGGGCGCGTGCAATTCTTCCTGTCCCCGCTCGCGAGCGCGATCGGCCTGGTGAAAGATGGCAAGATTCCCGCAGTCGGGGTGACCAGCCTGCAGCGCATCCCGCAGCTGCCGGACATCC
Source organism: uncultured Streptomycetaceae bacterium (assembly GCA_964476235.1). GTDB lineage: Bacteria > Pseudomonadota > Gammaproteobacteria > Burkholderiales > SG8-41 > SG8-41. The sequence continues at coordinate 6,463 of CAYYZZ010000140.1, forward strand.
CGACCGTCGCGGAATCGGGGCTGTCCGGGTTTCGCTGGGAGTATTGGTATGGCGTGCTCGCTCCCGCGAAGATCCCGCGGCCGCTTCTCGCCCATCTCAACAAGGAAATCACCGATTTCCTGAATCAGCCGGACCTGCGCAGCCGCTGGATAGCGCTCGGCGCCGACCCCGCGCCCACGACGGCGCAGGCATTCGACAAATTCATCGCCGAGGACATCGCGACCCTCACCAGGATCGCGCGAGCTGCGAACATCAAAGCTCAGTGATGGGTGATGGGTGACTGATAAGTTGGCAGTTAGCAGCCGTCAGTTGGCAGTCACTGCAAACTGCCCACTGCACACTGCCCACTGCAAACTTTTCTTCCCTCATCCCTCAGCCCTCCGGCCCGACCCGCTGCATCGGGTCGGGCGTTCGCCGGCTCTAA
>CAYYZZ010000141.1:0-6854 GCA_964476235.1 uncultured Streptomycetaceae bacterium
CGCGAGTCGCCGGCCGCAGCGGGATCGATGCGCGCGTAGGGTTCGCCCTGCAGGCGCAGGCTGTGCTGCAGCTGGCGGAAGCGCCGGTAGGCGTCGTGCGCCGCCTGCGCGAGGGGCTCACCCACCAGCCCCAGGCGCGCAGCGAGCTTCAGCAGCGCGAGATTGCCGATGTTGCCGGTCAATTCCGGATGCGCGCGCGCGTGGCCCAGCACCAGGTACTGCACGATGAACTCGACGTCGATGATGCCGCCGCGGTCGTGCTTGAGATCGAACAGCTGGGTGCGGTTGGGATGGGCGTCGAGCATCTTCTGGCGCATCGCCGCGACGTCCCGGCGCAGCAGGGCGGGATCCCGCTTCTGGCGCAGGACTTCCACGCGGAGCCGCTCGAACTCGGCGCCGATGCCCCGTTCTCCCGCCACGAAACGGGCGCGGGTGAGCGCCTGGTGCTCCCATAGCTGGGCGTGCTGGTTCTGGTAGTCGCGGAAGCTCGCGAACGGGCTGACCAGCAGCCCGCCCGCGCCGTTGGGCCGCAACCTGAGATCCGTCTCGTAGAGCACCCCGGCGGGGGTGATGCTGGTGAGCCAGTTGTTGATGCGCTGCGCGAAACGCGCGTAGTTCTCCGCGGCTTCCGGCGCGGGATCGTCGTGGAGGAAGACGAGGTCGAGGTCGGAGGCGTAGCCCAACTCCTTGCCGCCCAGCTTGCCGTAGGCGATCACCGCGAAGCGCGGCGCCTCGCAGTGCGCATGCCGCATCGGCCACGTGACGCGCAGCACTTCCTCCAGCACCACGCACGCGAGATCGCTCAGGTGATCGCTCAGCGTCTCGAGCGGCAGCGAGCCCGAGAGGTCCTGCGCGATCAGCCGCATGGTGTGCGCGTGCTTGAAGTGCCGCAGGACATCCATTTGCTTCTCGGTGTCGCCGGCGGCGTCGTCCATCTGGACGCGTAATTGCCGGGCGGCGGCGGGCCAGTCCGGCGCCGCATAGAGCGTGCGGGTGTCGAGCAGCTCGTCCAGCAGGATCGGGCGGTTCGCCAGGTACTGGGCGACCCACGGGCTCGCGCTCATCATCGCGGCGAGCCGGGACAGGGCCTGCGGGTACTCCACGAGCAGCGCGAGGTAGGAGCCGCGCCGGGCGATGCTCTCCAGCAGGTTGAGCAACCGGTCGAGCGTCGCATCCGGGTCCTTTCCGGCCGCGGCGGCCTCGATGGCGAGCGGCACCAGGCGGTCGATCCGCGCCTGGCTCGCGGCCGGCATCTCGCGATAGCGGCTGCCCAGCCGCATGCTCCTCAAGCGGTTCTCGATCTCCCGGGGCTGGCGAAAACCAAGGGCGGCGAGCGCGGCGAAAGACTTTTCAGCATCCGGCTGGTCCTGCCACAAGTGCGCGAGCGCGTGCTCGCCGCCGGACGAGACGGCGAAGATCTCCCCGAAATGGCGCGCCACGTTGGCGCGGTACTGCCCGAGCGCGGCGGAGAGCCCGGCGTAATTGCCGCCGTAGCCCATCGCATCGGCGACGAGCGCGCGGTCGGCATCCGATTGCGGCAGGACGTGCGTCTGCTGGTCGTCCAGGTATTGCAGGCGGTGCTCGAGATTGCGCAGGAAGCGGTACGCGTCCGCCAGCTCCCGCACCGTGTCCGCCGGCAGCAGGTTGCGGCTCGCAAGCAGCGGCAGCACGGCGAGGGTGGGCTGGCGTCTCAGCTCGGGATCGCGCCCGCCGCGTATCAGCTGGAACACCTGCGCGGTGAACTCGATCTCGCGGATGCCGCCGGGCCCGAGCTTGATGTTGTCGAGGAGGTCGCGGCTCTCCACCTCGCGGCGGATCTGGCTGTGCAGGTCGCGCAGCGCGGCGATCGCGTTGTAATCGAGATGGCGGCGGTAGACGAACGGGCGCACCAGCTCCATCAATTCGGATTCGCGGTCGCCGGTCAGCGCGCGCGCCTTGATCCAGGCGTAGCGCTCCCATTCCCGCCCCTGGGTGATGAAGTAATTCTCCAGCGCGTCGAAGCTGGCGACGAGCGGTCCGCCGTCGCCGTACGGGCGCAACCGCATGTCCACGCGGAACACGTAGCCGTCCGCCGTGAGCTCGGAGAGCGCGCCGATCAGCTGCCGCCCGAGCAGCGTGAAGTACTCGTGATTGCTGATGACGCGGGGCCCCCGCGTTTCCCCTTCTTCCGGGTAGACGAAGATGAGGTCCACGTCGGAGGAAACGTTGAGTTCCGATCCGCCCAGCTTGCCCATGCCGAGCACGTGCAGCTGCTGCTCGCGACCGCTCGATGCGCCGACCGGCCTGCCGTGACGCGCGGCGAGCCGCTCGTCCAGCCGGCCGAGCGCGTGGCTCGCCGCGACTTCGGCGAGCGCGGTGCTGGTCGCAAGCACTTCGTCCAGGGAGGCCAGACCTCCCAGGTCGCGCGCTATCAGGCGCAGCATCACCCGCGCGCGCAGGACGCGCAGCGCGCGCTTGAGGCCGTCCTCGTCGGCTCCGGGATCGGCCGCCAGCGCCGCGCGCATTTCATCGGCGCTGAACGGACGCTCGACCGCGGCATCCAACCCTGAGCGGGGCGCGGCTTCGACGAGCCGGCGGGCGAAGTGACTCAGCCGCGTGGCGCGCGCGACCAGCGTGTCGGCGGAATGCAACAGGCCGGCGTTATGGGATTCCATGGTCAATTGCAGGTAAAATACGTAAGCCCTTGACTCAATATCGCATTTTTTCAGGACTCAGGCAAAACGTGGCGGCGGCGGACAAGCTCAGATGGCTGGGAATCAGCTCACTCTGGGCGTACCGCGTACTGACCTGGAGCGTGCTCGCAGCCGGACTCGCGTTTGCCGCGGCCGTGATCGCGCTGCGTTACTGGATACTGCCGGATATCGAGAGCTACCGCGAGGACATCGCCCGCCTCGTCAGCGAGCGGGCGCGGCAGAAAGTCACGATCGAAAAGATCCAGGCCAACTGGGACGGTCTGCGTCCGCAGCTCAAGCTGGAGAACGTGACGGTATACGACTCCGCGGGGCGGCCGGCGTTCCGGCTTGCGCGCATGGATCAGACGCTGTCGTGGCTGTCCCTGGCCATGTTCGAGCTGCGCTTCCATGCGCTCGACATCCACCAGCCCACGCTCAACATCCGGCGCGATGCGCGCGGGGTGATATCGGTCGGCGGCGTCGAATTGAGCGGGGAGGGGGGCGACACCGGCTTTGCCGACTGGCTGCTGCGCCAGCGCGACATCGAGGTACACGACGCCACCCTCGTCTGGAACGACGAGCTGCGCAAGGCGCCCCAGCTGGAACTCAAGAACGTCTTCCTGCAGGTGTACAACCATGGCGACCGGCATCGCTTCGGGTTGCGCGCGGTGCCGCCAGGCGAGCTGGCGTCGCCGGTGGACGTGCGCGGCGACCTGGTAGGCGAGACGGTGAAGTCGCTCGTGGACTGGAACGGGCGGCTGTTCCTGCGGCTCGACTACGCCGACATCGCCGCGTGGCGCGCCTGGGTCCCGTTCCCGGTCGAGTTTCCGCGCGGCTCCGGGGCGGTGCGCGCCTGGCTTTCCTTCAACCAGTATCAGCGGGTCGACGTCATAGCGGACGTGAAGCTCGCCAACGTGCGCACCCGGCTCGCGCCAGACCTGCCCGAGCTGGATCTCGCGGATCTTGCGGGGCGCATCGGCTGGAAGCAGTCGGACGCGGGGTTCGAGATCACGACCTCCAGGCTGGGTCTGACCACCGCCGGGGGCCTCATCCTCCACCCCGCGGATTTCCTGTTGCGGATCACGTCGGCCGGCGCGCGCAGGCAGGGGCGTGGCGAGATGCAGGCCAACGCCCTCGAGCTCGAGACCCTGACGGCGCTCGGCGACCACCTGCCGCTCGCGCCGGAAGCGCGCAAACAACTGGCGGCGTACTCGCCCAAGGGCGCGCTCCACGACGTGGTGGTGCGATGGACCGGGGACTGGCAGGAGCCGCAGCAATACACTGTCCGCGGCCGGTTTCAGAACCTGTCGCTCAACCGCTCGGGGAAGATACCGGGATTCTCTGGCGTGAGCGGCGCCCTCGAGGGCAACGAGCGCGGCGGCACGCTGTCACTCAACTCGCACAAGGCGATGGTGACGATGCCGCTGGTGTTCCGCGACCCGCTCGAGTTCGAGGCGTTTTCCGCGCAGGTCGTCTGGGCGCGCAGCGGCGGGCATACCGAGCTCAAGTTGAACAATATCTCGTTCTCCAACTCGCACCTCGCCGGCACGGTTTTCGGGAATTACCGAGCCGCAGGCTCCGAGCGCGGCAGCATCGATCTCACCGGCAACCTCACCCGCGCGGATGCGCGCTTCGTCAGCCGCTACATCCCGCTGGTGGTGGGCAAGAACGCCCGCGACTGGCTGGACAACGCGTTCATTGCGGGCCAGTCGGGCGACGTGACGCTGCGCCTGAAGGGCAATCTCGACGAGTTTCCGTTTCCCGACGGCAAGAGCGGCGTCTTCCAGGTGGCCGCCAAGGTCACGGGCGTCGTCCTGCATTACGCAAACGGCTGGCCGGATATCGAGAACATCTCCGGCGATCTTGTTTTCCGCGGCAAGCGCATGGACGTGCACGCACGGGCCGGCGCGATTTTCGGCGTGCGCCTCGGGAAGGTGCACGTGGAGATTCCGGACCTGTTGCACGCGGAGAAGGTGGTGAACATCAACGGCGAGGCGGAAGGGCCGACCAGCGATTTCTTTTCTTTCATCGAGAAGAGCCCGGTGCTGGACATGGTCGACCATTTCACCGAGGGCTGGCAGGCGCAGGGCAACGGCAAGCTGTCGTTGAAGCTCTCCATCCCCCTGCGCGGGGGCGGAAAGGGCCGGGTTGCGGGCGCCTACCAGTTTGCCAACAACACGGTTGTTATCACCCCCGAGCTTCCCACCGTGGAACAGGCGGGCGGGCGGGTCGAGTTCACCAACTCCAGCGTGCGCATGCAAAACGTGAGCGGCGTCGTGCTCGGCGGGCCGGTAACCATCGCCGCGACGGCCGCGCGCGATGCCACGGTGCGCGTTACCCTGCAGGGACGCATCAATCCGGACAGCGCGCGCCGGGCGGGCGGTCCTTCGTGGGTCCAGCACCTGCGCGGCTCCACCGACTGGCGCGCATCGATCAATGCGCGCAAGGGCAATGCAGACGTCGTGATCGAGTCGAGCCTGCAGGGGCTCGCCGTCGACCTGCCGGCGCCGGTCGTCAAGACCGCTGCCGAAGCGATGCCGCTGCGGATCGAGCGGCGCCTGCTGGCGGCGAACCAGGACCGGTTGAGCATTTCTCTAGGTGAAATCATCAGCATGAACCTGGTGCGCCGCACCGAGGGCGGACACGTCAACATCGCGCGCGGCACCGTGCGCTTCGGCGGGGCTGCCGCCGAGCCCGATCGCAACGGGGTGTGGGTGAGCGGCGCGGTGAAGCTGCTCGATGCGGACCGCTGGCTCGCTCTTTTCGGGCAAGGCGGCGGCGACACCCGCATCGAATGGGGCGGCATGGACGTCAAGCTCGGCGCCCTGGATGTGTTCCGCCGGCGCTTCCATGAAGTGGCGGTCAACGCCGCCGTGCAGGGCGGGCAATGGCGCGGCAGCCTGTCCGGCAGGGAACTCGATGGCGCCGTTACCTGGCAACCCCAGGGACGGGGCAGGATCGTCGCGCGCATGAAGACGCTGACCCTACCCGCCGCCGCGCCCGCGGTCGCGCAGGTCCCGGGCGAAGCCGGCGCGGACCGGAAGGAACCGGAGCTGCCGGCCCTCGATATCATCGCCGAACAGTTCATCAACAAGAACAAGTCGCTGGGACGCCTGGAGGTCAATGCGGTGCCCGAGGGACGCGACTGGCGCATCGAGAAACTGCGCATCGTGAATCCGGAGTCGACCTTCGTGCTGGACGGGATCTGGCACGTGAGCCTCGCGCAGCCGCGCACGCAGGTCAACCTGAGGCTGGAAGCGTCCGACGTCGGCAAGCTGCTCACCCGCCTGGGCTACCCTGAGGGTGTGCGGCGCGGCACTTCCAAGCTGGAAGGCGCGCTCTCCTGGAACGGGTCGCCATACGACTTCGACTATCCCTCGCTCACGGGCAACCTGGTGCTGGAAGCCGCCAAGGGGCAGTTCGTCAAGCTCGAGCCGGGCATCGGCAAACTCCTCGGCATCCTCAGCCTGCAGGCGTTGCCGCGGCGCATCGCGCTCGATTTCCGGGACGTGTTCAGCGAGGGCTACTCGTTCGACGAGATCGTCGGGGCGGTCAAGATCAGCCGTGGCATTGCCAGCACCGAGAGCTTCCGCATCCAGGGGCCGCCGGCGCGGATCATGATGAGCGGGGAGGTGGACCTCGCGCGCGAGACGCAGAAGTTGAGGGTGCGGGTCACGCCGCACGTGAGCGATACCTTATCCATCGCCGGAGCGTTGATCGGCGGTCCGATCGCCGGCGTGGCGGCGTTTCTCGCCCAGAAGGTGCTGAAGGACCCGCTCGACCAGGCCGTCTCCTACGAGTACGGCGTGACCGGCACGTGGGCGGACCCGAACGTGAGCCGGATTGAGCGCCAGGCGAGTTCGGCCCCCACGCAGCAGTCCACGCCGGAATGATAAGATTTGCGCTCGGCGTGGGAATCGCTCTTGCAACACTCGCCGTTGCAGCGCAGACCTTCGTGGTGCCTCCCGATCTGTGGGACCGGCCGCGCAGCGGCCGCGCGGTGATCGAGCAACCCGCGGTCCGGCAAGCGGTCGGCGCGTGGCTGGCGCTTCCGGGCGCGCGGCTCGTCGTCCACCATGGCAACGGGCAGGAATCGCAGCTCGCCGCCGAGGAGCTGCGCTCCTGGCTCGCCGCGCTGGCGGTCGAGCCCGCGCGCATTTCGCTGCGCAACGGCTTGAAGCC
>CAYYZZ010000142.1:0-6804 GCA_964476235.1 uncultured Streptomycetaceae bacterium
GCTGCTCGGAGAGCTTCGGCGCGATCAGGCGCGCCGCGATGTCGGTGCCGCCGCCGGGGGTGGAGCCCACCACCAGCCGCAGCGGTCTCGAGGGAAACTCCTGCGCGCTCGCGGCACCTGAAACCGCGACGAGGCACGCCGCCAGGACAAACCGTGCAAACCACCTGTTGGTCGGACGCACATTCCCTCCTTTTCCTTTCTTCGGGACACGGCCATGCGGGCGAACGCCCCGCGCGCGGCTGTTGATCAGCCGTCTTGAAAACATTCTAGCACCGCGATCGGACGCCTTGCGTCAGGAATCCGGCCGGTCGTCTCCCGCCGGCGGCCTCTGACATCACATCACAAGTTTTGAACGTTTCCACGTCGACCGCCCCGCGCTATGATGGAAACGAGGAGGAGGACATGAAAATGAAAAATGTGTCATCGAATCCGCTTGCACTTGGCGCGCTGGCCGCTTGCCTGCTCGCAACCCCGGCCGCCCTGGCGCAAGGCTACCCTACCAAGCCGATACGGCTGATCGTGCCGACGGCGCCGGGCGGCGGCACCGACATCTCGGCGCGCCTGATCGCCCCCAAGCTCTCGGAATATCTCGGCCAGCAGGTCCTCGTCGAGAATCGCGCCGGCGGAAACACTGCCGTCGGCAATGAGTTCGTCGCCAGGTCGCCGGCCGACGGCTACACGCTGCTGATGGGCATCAGCTCCATTGCCATCAATCCCCATACCCAGACGAAGGTCCCATACGATCCCGTGAAGGACTTCGCGCCGATCTCGCAGGCGGTGGTGGTGCCCCTGATCCTCGCCTCGCATCCCTCGCTGCCGGCGCGAACCGTGAAGGAGTTGATCGCATTCGCGCGCCCGCGCCCCGGCCAGCTCAACTACGGCACCGGCTCGGTCGGCAGCAACCCGCACCTCGCGATGGAGCTGTTCCTGACCATGACGAAGCTGAAGGTGACCCACGTGCCGTACCGGGGCCAGGGCCCCGCCATGATCGATCTCGTGGCGGGACACCTCCACCTGATGATGGCCAATCTCCTCACCGCGTTGCCGCACATCCGGAACAACAGGGTGCGCTCGTACGGCGTGAGCAGCGCCACGCGCTCACCGGTCGCGCCGGAAGTGCCGACCATCGCCGAGGCCGGCGTGCCCGGCTACGAGGTCGTCCAGTGGTTCGGCATCCTGGCGCCGGCGGGCACTCCGCGCGAGATCATCACCCAGCTCCATTCGGCCACGGTGCGCGCGCTGCAGGATCCCCTGGTCAAGCAGCGCTTCCTTGCCGACGGCGCCGAAACCATCGGCAACACCCCGGAGGAATTCGCGGCAATCATCCGCACCGATCTCAGGAAGTGGGGCAAGCTGGTCAAGGCCGCAGGGATCAAGCCCGACCAGCGCTGACGCTTGATGATGCGTGATAAGGGATAGGGGATAGGGGGTAAAAACCTCCGCTGCGCGGGAGCCTTATCCCCTATCCCTTATCCCTTATTCCCTATCACCTATCACGCTTCATCAATCAGCGTGGCGCTCGTCGATCTTGGCCGACTGCTCGGGCAGGTAGCGGTGATCGCAGAACGGGCAGATCAGCTTGTATTTGGCGTGGCGCAGTTCCCACGCGACCACAAAGGCCTTCACGCATTTAGGACAGGTCGACCACCAGAGTCTCATCCCGCCGCTCATCGCACACCTCCCTTCACCACGCCCCCCTTCACGGGGTCGAGCCATTCGTCGAGCTTCATCCGGTCCATCGCCGACTGGGGAACCTTCAGCTTCGTCGGGAACGCGATATGCGTCGGCCGGGTGGCGTCGATGATGACCCGCGCGGCGCCCATCGCCCTCGGATCGCTCGTTGGACGCAGGTTCTCGATGACGGTGATGTCGCGCCGGGGCTCCACCTGGAAGTTGACCGCCCACAGCACCTGCTCCTCGTTGAAGACGTCGACTTCTTCGTCGACCACGACGACGGCGTTCAGGTTGGGCACGTGCGCGAGCGCCTGCAGGCCCGCGGTCTTCGCCTGCCCCTCCTCGGTCTTCTTGATCGAGACGTAGGCCGTGAACCGCGCGCACCCGGAATACGGCATGTGCACAGCGGTCACGATCCCCATCTTGTGTTTGAGCTGGTTGTAAATCGTGCCCTCCCGCGGAATGCTGCCCAGCAGCATGTGCTCGCGGTGACCCGAAAAGATGTCCTGGAACAGCGCGCCGTTGCGATAGGTAATCGCCTTTGCCTCCATCACAGGCCCCAATTGCTGCGCCTGGTACTGGGTGCTGATGTCGCCGAAGGGATTCACCACCGTGCGTTCGCCGGGAATGATCTCGCCCTCGATGACGATCTCGGCATCGGCCGGCACCAGGAAATCCTTGCCCCACGTCACCGACGGCGCGAGGCGGACCGGCTCCTTCAGGAAGCCGCCGCACGTCGCGTACTCGTTGTCACCCCACGGCGTGTTGTTCAGCGTGCCGAGCCAGAACGCCGGATGATGGCCGAGCACGTACGCCACACGGCAGGGCTCCTTGCGGGCTTCCCATTCCCGCAGGATCCGGCTCATGTGCAGCGTGTGCACCGTGAGGCCCGCGCGCTGCGGCGTTTCCGGAAACGCCTTGACGAAGGTGATGTTGTAGAAATCCTCGCGCGGGGGTTTCGCGATCAAGCCCATCAACATCACGCCCCCGAGATCCATCTCGAAATGGCGCACCACCGGGAACATCCACAGGTCAGCCTTCTTGCCGGTCAGCACGTTCTGCTGGACCGGCGCGGCGCGGCCGGGGATGACCACCGGCTTGAGTTTGCGGTCGATGCGCTCGCACAACAGTGTCCCGAGCCGCACGCCTGCCTCGCTGCGCTGCAGGCCCACCATTTCGGCGCAGCGCTCGCGGGTGCCCCACAGGTTGGTGACGATGGGGAACCTGGACGGCTTGCCGCGCATGTCGAGCGGTTTGTCGAACTGCACGGTGGGGTACTCGCGGCGCTGGTTGAGCGCGCCCAGCAACCCCGTCACGTCGAAATTCATCGGGTTCACGGTGCGGCTCACCGTGCGGAACTCGGCTGGGTTGTCGCGAATCTGGTCGAGGTAGGAGGAAAGGCTCTTGGCCCCGCTTACGCCGCCGGCCTGCCGACTCGTCCTCCTCGTTTCCGACACGCGGGTCCCCTTCATTGACGCAGCTTGGTGCGAATCAATGGGGTCACCGAATCAATGGGGTCAGACTCGATTGATTCTGGTCGGCTTGCCGCCAAAGCGGTCTGACATCCACGATCAATCGAGTCTGACCCCATTGATCTTGGGTGCCGACGAACTCGGCGTCGAGCTTCGGCTCGCCCTCATCGAGCAGCATCGCAATCACTTCGCCCAGGTTGGCGTTCAACTCATCGAGGATTGCGCCCTGGCTGTGCGCGCCAGCGAAGCCCGGCACGTAGCCGACGTAGAGGTTGGTGTCGGGGCAGCGCTCGATCACGGCGGTGTAGGCGTGCATGGGTAGCGATCCTCAAACTGAACTGCCCGCAATTTTAGCAGCTAAGGGGTGGGCGGGTGGGGATCCGTGCTTTCCACGCGGCGCTGCGCGCGTGGTGGGCGCGCAGGGCCGCGCTGAGAGAATCCAAAGGGTCAGACTCGATTTCAAAATTACCGCTCCCGCCCCGCCTCCATTCGATTCCTGCGGAATGGGTCGACAAACCAGTTCCGCACCGTACTTTTCCCTTCGCCTCTCGGGAGAGGGGGAAGGGGGCGAGACCGGGAATTCGCGGGCCATGGCCTGCACCGGACGAGCGGCACTGGCTTGCAAGCCGGTGCGCGCCCTGCAAGGGAGGGTCGAGCGAGATCAGGCACTTTCGCAAGGCTCGTCAGGCGACCATCTGGACGGGTGAGAGGAGATATTCCAAAACGCTGCGCGTGCCGGGGTGGATCTCGGCGTTGACCAGCGTGCCCGAATCGAGCCACAAAGTAATAGAGGACAGCATAAGCTGTCCTCTATTGAAGTGTCCGTACAACTCGGGTTAGCTCACCCTTCCCGCGACCAGGACGAAGGGCGCGCTTCAGGGGCGTGGATCAGAACGCGTAAGCGACGGATGCGCCGGCACCCCAGTCCGGGCTGCCGTCCGCAAAACCCTTGAGCGCGTACGCCTGCGCTTTCCAGGACTTGTCAATTCTGTAAGCCCAGAACGCGATCAGCTCGCGCTGCGGAGACGAGGTTGGGGAAGTTTTTTCCCGTGCGTCGAAACTCAGGCCCGCGCTGTTGCGATCATCGATCTTGTAGCTGCCGCCCACCGTGACATTGAATACATCGTCGAGACTGATGAACTGCGAGCTGCCTAGAACGGTGTAGCCGACACCACCGAACAGCGTGAACTTGCCGTAAACCTTGAATGCGTCCACCTGGACCGAGTAATCGTTCTCCCCGGTGCCAAGTCCCTTATCAGGGTCTGCGGTGCCGAACTTGATCTTGCCGGTGAGATCGACGCCGACGCCGGACGAGCTGTCGTTATAAGCATTGTAGGTGGCTGCCGCAACGACATCGCCCAGGCCGGAAGCAGTCGCCTCTGTAGTGTCAGTGCCACCGGGGCCCTTGCCCTTGCCCCGCCCCTTGGGATTGGAGTTTGCGACCCGGCCGACTCCCGGGATCGCTGCGGTACCGCCGGTGATGCGCAGATAAGGAACGGTGAGCTTCAATGACCACGGCCCCGTATCGTACCGCGCCGTGACCGGTATCGACGTAATCTTGGTGTCCGTCGTGGTGCCGTAGTCGCCGGAGCTGTAGTTGACCCCTAGCCCGAGGCTAAAAGAACCCTCGGCGGCAAACGCCGACTGCGAACCAACAAAAAACAGCACCGCAGTCAATCTATACGTGGAGATTTTCCAGTGCATGGGCCCGCTCCCCTTATTGGTCACATTCTAAATATAACATCCGGCTGCCCGGCAGCCAACGCGGCGCCGGGCAGCCGGACGGTTGCCGGGTCGGCTAGCGGCCGCCTTGTTCGGGGCGTTGCGGCTTCTCCGGCCGTTCAACCTTTTGCGGCTTGTCGATCTTTTCCGGACGCTCAGGCCGTTCCGCGCGCTGGGTTTCCGGCCGGCCACCCCCGGCCTTGGATTCTCTGGCCGTGCGCTGGGCTTGTCGCTCCTCTCTCTTGGCCGCACCAGGCGCGTCTTTCGCCGCCGAGGCGCGCATCACGTCGCCCAACTTGAAACCGAGCGTATTGGCGATCTGCCCCCATCCCATACCGCTGGCGCGAAGCGTCAGGATGCCATTATCGGTATTCGTCAGCGCCTTATTCAAGTCGGTGCTCGTCGGGCTGGTCATGTCTGACAGCTGCTTTTCCGCCAGGGCCAGCACGATATTGACGTTGCCGTAGCCCATCGTTTTGCCGGCCAGCGGGTTAACGATAGTAGTAGTGGTACTCGTGCCGCCGGACCTGGACAACAGCGTGATTTCCTTGCTGCCATCGCGCAGCCCGGTCACCAGTTTCTTCGCGTTCGCCTCGGATCCGGCCAAAGGCGTGTATTTCTGGATTAGCTTATCGGCGGAGACGGTCGTCGTAGTCGTGCCGGTTGTCGTAGTGGTAGTGGTGGAACTGGTGGTCTGCGCCGCCGTCGCAAAAGGCAACGCAGCCAACGCACCGCCGATCAGCAAAAGCCGAACCTGTCGCATTCTGAACATAAGAACCTCCTTCATCTGATAAAAATATCGGCTACGTGTCCGCCGACATGCCTCTTTACACACGGTTTCAGTGACTTTTACCCGATACACCCTAGCAGGGCCGTTAACCGCATTCAAGCCAAAAAATCACGGAATCCCGCACAAAGCAGAGGCTGCGAGTAACTTTTAAGCCAACAATGTCACAGTACACTCGCGCCTGCGGCACAAAAGCGTGAGCCCCGGGCCAATGCGGTTAGCGTTATTAACGCATGTGGCCAAGAAAAGTTACTCTGAAAATGGGGAAAGACTCGATTACCTGACCTCGTTTGCTTCGGCCACTCACGTGGTAACGGGACCGCGCGCTGACCCGGATTTCTGTTCCAATTGCGTTTCACGGCCACACGCGCAGATGAAGCTTAAACGCACCAATGTGTCCAGACAGCTTGCGCGCAGCGCCCGCCCAGATTAGCAGGCCTGAAATAGCAGTTTTTATCTACCGCTCCCGCCCCGCCTCCATTCGATTCATGCGGAATTGGCTAAACAGTCAATTCCGCACCGTACTTTTCCCCTCGCCTTCCGGGAGAGGGGGAAGGGGGCGAGACCGGGAATTCGCAGGCCATGGCCTGCGCCGGACGAGCGGCACCGGCTTGCAAGCCGGTGCGCGCCCTGCAAGGGAGGGTCGAGCGGCGAACGACAACTTCGCCAAGCTCGTCAGGCGACCTTCTGGACCGGGGAGAGGAGATACTCGATCACGCTGCGAGTGCCGAGGTGGATTACGGCGTTGACCTGCATGCCGGGGGCCAGCTTGTAACGCCCCCTGTGGTTATCCAGCTAATAGTTGTTGGCCAGGTCGATCAACGCCCGCTTACGACCCTAAGGACGTTCGACAACGGTCCGTTCGGCATCAGCTCCTCGCCGATTGTGCGTAGGCGCGCATTCTGAGCACGATGAGGACCGTGATAGCGGACACCAAAAGCACGGCGATGACACCGAATTGCCAAGCAGGCCCGCACTCGGCGAGCGCCAGTTTGCTGCTGGTGCACGCTTGCATATAAGTCACGATGAAATTCTGACTACCCATATTTTCCCCTTTTTTATTTGTAATCAGCGAATTGGGGTCAGTGTAACTTTTCCTTTTCTTCAACACACGCCCGCTAAAAAGTTACACTGACCCTATTTATTCCT
>CAYYZZ010000143.1:0-6803 GCA_964476235.1 uncultured Streptomycetaceae bacterium
TCATTCCTCGCTGATGCGGATCTCGCTCACCACCTGCTCGCCTGAGAACCTGCCTTCGCGGTCAAAATGGCGGATCCGAACGGGCAGGTAGCGGTACTCCGCGGCGAGCCAGATCTGCACGCTTTCCGCCCCCGGCCGCGGCAGCTGCTTCACCGGCAGCGCGCGCAACATCCCGATCGGGGTTTCTATGGTTTCTTCGGCCGCGACCTCGACTTCATAGACTTCGAAACGCGTGCCCGTGGTGATCGGCACCTGGAAGCGGCCGGGCGCGGGCGGCAGCAGGGCGTAATGGTAGATGAAGCTCATGAAATCCTGGGCGCCCGCCGGCAGCGGCGCGCTTTTCGGATCCCGGGTGTTGCCGTAGGCGAGGCTGCCCGCGCTCCAGTCGAAGCGCGCCTGCGCGGCTTCAGTCTGGCCGCGCCGGGTGCGGCTCATCAGGAAAGACTCGGGCCGCAATCCCTCGCGCGTGATCCTGCCCTGGCTCAGGTAACGCAGGCGCTGCGGCCGGAACAGGTCGACGATGCCGCTGGTCTCGGCCTCGCTCGCAAGCCGGTAGACGCCGTTTTCCGCCTCCCACGACTGCACGACTTTTCCCACGGGGGAGCGGTCGTTGCCGTAGACCAGCGTGTAGGTGATGCGCCCCCTGCGCGGCAGGCTGAGCGCAATAGCCGCGGTGGATTCTGCGGCGAGCGCGATTTTCTGCGGCGGCTCCGGCGCGGCGGGCTGGTCCGCCACGATTTCCGCTGGCGCCGCGTCGGGACGGGCTTCCGGCAAGACGAGAGGGCTTGCGGCCGCGAGCACCGGAACCGGCGGGGTGGGCGCGGGCGCGGCGCGGCGCGGGGCCTGGATCCTCGGCTTGGGCACCGCCGGCTTGATTTCCGGCGAGGGTGCAAGGCGCGCCAGGAGGGCGCGCGGCTCGCCCGGTGGCTGTGGGACCGGCACCCATTCGCCGGAAATGACCAGCCCGTGCAGCGCAACGGATGCGAGAGCGGCGATGGCGAGGCGGCCGCGCGTCGTCACTTGATCTCGAGCCGGGTGATGATTTGCTCGTAGCGCACCCCGTCTTCTTCCAGCACCAGCATTTTCACCGGCAGGAAGCGGTGCTCAGGCGCGAGCCAGATTTCAGCGCCGCCCTCGTCGGGCTGGTGCTGCTTCACGAGGTGGAGCGTCTTCATGCGGCCGAGCGGCGTGTCGATCTCCACGTCCGGGCTGACCGTGTAGCTATAGTGGCCGAGCTTGCGGCCATTGGTCATGGACAGCTCCAGGCGGTTGCGCCGGTCGAACGCGTGGAACATGAACTGGTACAGGAACGAGAGCCGGTCCTGGGCGTCCCGGGGCAGCGCCATCATATCGGTTTTGCCGCCGTGCACGAGCGTGAGCCGGCCGGTTTTCCAGTCGAACTCGCCACGCACCTGCCGCGGGTCGGATTCGCTGCGCTTGCCTTCGAATTGCAGGGGGCGCAGGCCCGAGGCCGTGATCTGCCCGCTGCTGACGAAACGCAACGGTTGCCGCTCGAACAGCGCCAGCAATCCCACGGCGCGGCTCTCGCTGACGATGCGGTAGGCGCCGTCCTTCGACTCGAAGGTCTCGTGCATGACGGCAACGTGAACGCCGTTCCGCGACATGTCGTAACTCACCGTGATCGCTTGCGGGGCCGACGGCGCGGTGGCCGCGCAGGCAAGCGAGGGTATGAGCCATGCCGCCGCCACTAGGGGGGATGCGAGCCTCATAGGGGATGCGAGCCTCATGGTCTCAGCCCGCTTCGGGCGCCGGTGAGGTGAGGACACCCCCCGCCGCGCGCGCCGCGTCCACCGTCACCGTGCCATCCGGGCCAAGTCGCAGCCGCCCTTCGCAGAACCAGCGCACGGCTTGCGGGTAGATGCGGTGTTCTTCGGCCAGCACCCGGGCTGCCAGCCGCTCCTCGGTGTCTCCGGGCAGCACCGGCACCGCCGCCTGCAAGATGATCGGCCCGCTGTCCACCACCGGGGCGACGAAGTGCACGGTGCAGCCGTGTATGCGCACGCCGGCCGCGAGGGCCCGCCGGTGCGTGTCGAGCCCGGTGAACGCCGGCAGCAGCGAGGGATGGATGTTCATCAGCCGCCCGTGGTAGCGCTCGATGAAGGGCGCCGTGAGTATGCGCATGAAGCCCGCGAGCGCGACGAGATCGGGCCGGTGCCGGTCGATCTCCGCCGCCAGCGCGGCGTCGAACGCTGCGCGGTCGGGAAACGCGCGGTGATCCACGACAGCGGTGGCCACGCCGCGCGCCTGTGCGGCGCCGAGGCCGCGCGCCTGCGGATTGTTGCTGATCACCGCCGCGATCCGCGCCGGCAACCGCGCTTCCAGCAGCGCCTCCATGTTGCTGCCGCGCCCGGAGATCAGGATTACAAGGTTTTTATCGGCCATAACGCGAATTCATCGACCAATGCCAGCTTGAATCCGTAAGGACCGTGAAATCGGGAGATCGTGAGATCGGGAGTTCGAAAAGCCGCGAGATCGTCAGATCGGGATGTCGCAAGGGGGTCCTGCTTCGCGCTCACGCTCGCTCGCCGCAGCCCCCACACGGAATTTGCCGCTCTCACGCCCTGACGCTCTCCCGCTCTCACGTCTTTCTCATTCTTCTCAGACAATCGTGACCTGGGGTCCGTTCTTCGGGCGCCGCACGATTTTGCCGATGCGCCAGGCGGTCTCGCCGGCCGCCTTCAGCATTTTTATCGCCTTGGCCGCGTCGGCTTCCCGGACCACCACCACCATGCCGATGCCGCAATTGAAGACGCGGTAGAGTTCCTCGTCCGCGACGTTGCCTTGCTCCTTGAGCCATCGAAACAGCGGCGGCATCGTCCAGGCCGAGCGCTCGATGCGCGCCGCCAGGCGATCGGACAGGATGCGCGGCACGTTGTCCACGAGGCCCCCGCCGGTGATGTGGGCGAGGCCCTTGACCGTGACGGCGCCGGCGAGCTTCAGCACCGGCTTCACGTAGATGCGCGTCGGCTCCAGTATCGCGTCGGCGAGCGTCCCGCCATGGAACTTCGCCGCCAGGTCCACGTCCTTGACCGCGAGGATCTTGCGGATCAGCGAGTAGCCGTTCGAGTGCGCGCCGCTGGAAGCGAGGCCCAGCACGGCGTCGTCCTCGCGGATGCTTGAGCCGTCGATGATGCGGCTTTTCTCGACGATGCCGACAGCGAAGCCGGCGATATCGTATTCGCCGCTCGGGTACATGCCGGGCATTTCGGCGGTCTCGCCCCCGAGCAGCGCGCAGCCAGCCTGCTCGCAACCGTGGGCGATGCCCTTGACGACCTCGGTGGCGGTCGCGACGTCGAGCCTGCCGCACGCGTAGTAGTCGAGAAAGAACAGCGGTTCGGCGCCGAGCGTCAGGATATCGTTCACGCTCATCGCCACCAGGTCGATGCCGATAGTGGCGTGGCGGTCGAGCTCGAAAGCGAGCTTCAGCTTGGTGCCCACGCCGTCGGTGCCGGACACCAGCACTGGCTCGCGATATTTCCTCACCGCGATCTCGAACAGCGCCCCGAAGCCGCCGATGCCGGCGAGCACGCCCTTGCGCAGCGTTTTTTTCGCGAACGGCTTGATGTTCTCGACCAGGCGGTCGCCGGCGTCGATGTCCACGCCAGCGTCGCGGTAGGTCAGCGGTCGAGGGGCGGCAGGCTTCTTCAAGCGGCGTTTCCGAAAGGAGGCGGGGGCATTTTGGTAAGATAGGCGCGCGCATGGGCAGCCGTCCCGCGCCTCTGCGTCCTCTGAGCTGTCCAAGGCAAGCGAATTCTACCGTAAAAGGCTGTTTCAAAATGAACGAAACAGCCCCCAATGTAGGGGAGCATGAGGGGAGTATCCCCTCATATTGTTACCGGCTCTAAATGACACCTGTTCGTTTCGAATCGCACCGCGCATGAAACAGCTCGCGCTGGATTTCACCGGCTTGCCGCTGCCCACGCTCGATAATTTCATCGTGGGGAGGAACGGCGAGCTGCTCGCCCACCTGAGGCGACTCGCTGCGCGCCAGGCGCACGAGCATTTTCTCTATGCCTGGGGACGGCCCGGCAGCGGCCGCAGCCACCTGTTGAAGGGCACGGTGGCCGGGTTGCAGCGCGCGGGGGCGGCCGCGGTCTACGTCCCGTGCGCGGCCGATACGCGGCTCGCGGACGGGCTCGAGCGCATGGACTATGTCGCGCTCGACGACGTGGACCGGCTCGATGAAGAAGGGCAGATTGCGGCGTTCGGCCTGTACAACGCCCTGCGCGAGCGCAGCGGCGCGCTGCTGGCGGGCGGCTCCGCGCCCCCGGTGCAGCTGAAGCTCCGCGAGGACCTGGTGACACGGCTCGCCTGGGGCCTGGTCTACCAGGTGCACGCGTTGACGGATGATGAGAAGGCGCGGGCGCTGGCCGATTACGCCGCGGGCCGCGGCTTCCGGCTTCTGCCCGAGGTGTGCGACTACCTGCTGACGCGGGCAAGCCGCGACCTGCCTTCGCTGCTGGCGACGCTGGACGCGCTCGATCGCTATTCGCTCGAGACCAAGCGCCCGGTCACCGTGCCGCTCGCCCGCGAGCTGCTTCATTCGAGCAGGGCGCCGGACCCGCGATTGAGGATCGAAGATTGAGTAACCGACTCGTCCTGTTTGATCTCGATAACACCCTGCTCGCCGGCGACAGCGATTTCGAGTGGGCGCAGTTCCTGATCGAGCAGAGGGTGCTCGACCGCGAGGTGTACGAGGCGCGCAACCAGCAGTTCTACGACCAGTACAAGGCGGGGACGCTGGACATCCACGAGTTTCTCGATTTCCAGCTGAAGCCGCTGTCGCGCCACCCGCGCGCGCAGCTCGATGCCTGGCACCGCGAGTTCATGGACCGCAAGATCCGGCCGCTGATCCGCGGCAAGGGGCGCGCGCTCGTCGAGAGCCACCGCGGCGACCTGTGCGTCGTGATCACCGCCACCAACAGTTTCGTCACCGCGCCGATCGCGCGCGAGTTCGGGGTCGCGAACCTGATCGCGACCGAGCCGGAACAGCTCGACGGCGGCTTCACGGGGAGCGTGTCCGGCATCCCGTGCTTCCGCGAGGGCAAGGTCGCGCGGCTCGACGCCTGGCTGGCGGAGCGGGGCGCGGCGCTTGCCTCTTTTTCCGAATCACGCTTCTACAGCGATTCCCTGAACGATCTGCCGCTGCTCGAGCGGGTCACTCATCCCGTCGCCGTTGACCCCGATCCGACGCTGCGCGAGCATGCCGGGCGCAAGGGCTGGCGCATCATCAGCCTCGACTGAATCAGCGAGTCGAGATTCGGGATGCGCGATGCGGGATGCGGGATGCCGAATGCACGATGCACGATGCGCGATGCGCGATGCAGGATGTAATACTATGGTTTTATCTCGTATCTCGTATCATGTATCTCGTGACTCGCATCTCGCATCTCGCATCTCGTATCTCGCATCCCGTAACTCGCATCACACCGCTCAGGACTCAGCGCTCTCCTATAATGGCGCACCTCCGATGATCACTCGTTTCCTGGGCAAGATGTTTTCCGGCCGCCTGTTCGGGCCGGCGCAACCGAAGATCATCCCGGCGAGCACGCACGGCATCAACCGCAACTCGATCAGTTCCTGCGCGCTGCGCACGACGCAGGCGCTCCAGCGCCAGGGCTACGCCGCCTTCGTGGTCGGCGGCGCCGTGCGCGACCTGATTCTCGGCCGCAAGCCCAAGGATTTCGACATCGCGACCGATGCCACGCCCGAGGAGGTGCGGGAGAATTTCCGCCGCTCGCGGATCATCGGGCGCCGGTTCCGCCTGGTGCACGTGATGTGCGGCCCGGAAACAGTGGAAGTGTCCACCTTCCGCGGCGCCCACCAGCCGGAGGAGACCGACGAGGGCAAGGCGGACGAGCACGGCCGGATACTGCGTGACAACGTGTTCGGGACCCAGGAGCAGGACGCCACCCGCCGCGATTTCACCATCAACGCTTTGTTCTACGACCCGGCCACGCAGGAGGTCTGGGAATACCACGGCGGCGTTGCCGACCTGAAAAAGCGGCGGTTGCGCCTGATCGGCGATCCCGAGCGGCGCTATCGCGAAGACCCGATCCGCATGCTGCGCGCGGTGCGGTTTGCGGCGAGCCGCGGGCTCGAGATCGACGCGGCGACCCGCCGGCCGATACGCAGGCTCGCGGGGCTGCTCGCGCACGTGCCGCCGTCGCGGCTGCTCGACGAGATGCTGAAGCTGCTGCTCTCCGGGCACGCCGCCGAAGCCGTGGCGCAGCTGCGCAAGGAAGGCCTGCACCATGGCGTGCTGCCGCTGCTCGATGCGGCCATGGGCAGGGCGGCCGGTGAGCGGTTCGTGATGGCCGCGCTCACCAGCACCGACGAGCGCGTCCGCGCCGGCAAGACGGTGTCGCCGGGCTTTCTGTTCGCGTCGCTGCTGTGGCCCGAGGTGCAGGCCGAGTGGAAGGTGCTGGAGGAGAAGAGCATGCCGCCGGTCCCGGCGCTGTACCAGGCGATGGACCACGTGATGAAGGCCCAGGCGGGGAAGCTACCGATCCCGCACCGTTACGGCGCCGACATGCGGGAGATCTGGGCGATGCAGCCGCGGTTTCTCCAGCGGGCCGGCAAGCGCCCGTACCGGCTGCTCGAACATCCGCGCTTTCGCGCCGGCTACGATTTCCTGCTGTTGCGCTGCGAAAGCGGAGACGCCGATTCCCTGCTTGGTGAGTGGTGGGAGAGATTCCAGCGCGCGGGCGAAGCCGAGCGCAGCCAGATGCTGGTGAGCGACAGCGAGCCGCGCGGGCGCCGGCGCCGCCGGCGGCGCAAAC
>CAYYZZ010000144.1:0-1150 GCA_964476235.1 uncultured Streptomycetaceae bacterium
CATCGCGCGCGGCGCGCGGCAGTACACCGATCTTCTCAAGCGCCACAGCGCCTGATCACCGACTCCCGCCTCAGGCCGGAGTGATACGGGATTCGTGATATCTGATACCCGATTCCTGATTCCTGATACGGGATGCGTGATACGTGATCAGGCATATCTCGTATCTCGTATCTCGTATCTCGTATCTCGTATCTCGTATCCCGCATCTCGCAGCCCGCGTCTCGCATCCCACATCGCGCGGCCGTCACTGCGGATTCTTCGCTAAACCGAGATCGGTCATAACCGCCTTGGTCTGGTTGTAATCGTTCTCAAGGTACTTCCCGAACTCCCGGCTGCGCAGGAAATTCCCTTCCCAGAATTGCGCCTCCAGGCTCTTGTTCCACTCCTCGGCCGCCACCACCCGGGCGAAAACGTCTTCCCAGTACGCAACCTGCGCCGCGGTCAATCCCCTGGCGCCGACGATACCGCGCCAGTTCGACACGACGATATCCATCCCCTGCTCGCGCAGCGTCGGCACGCTGGCGAGCGCTCCCCCCATGCGCCGCGGCGCGCCCAGCGCGATGATGCGTGCGTTTCCCGGACTGACTTGCGCCATCACCGACGAAACCGCGGACGCGACCATATGCAGGTGTCCGCCCATCACGGCGGTCATGCCCTCGGTGTTCGATTTGAACACCACCACCTTGAGCTTTCGGGGGTCAATGCCGACCGACTTGGCAAGCAGCGAATAGGTAAGATGGTTGGTCCCGCCGAGATTGCTGACGCCCACGGACCATGCGTCGGGACTCTTCCTGATCACCTCGACCAGATCGCGCGCGTTCCTGACCGGAGAATCGGCTCGCACCGTGAACGCGGTGTACTCGTTCAGCAGAAGCACCACGGGAGTGAAGTCCGTGTAATGCTGGGTCGAGATGCCCATGATGTGGTTCACCGTGAGCGTCGGATTACCGAGGTCGAAGTAATGGGCATCGCCCGCATGCTGGTTGAGATAGGTGCGCACCAGCGTCTGGTTGCCGCCCACCTTGTTCAGGACGTTGACCGGCACCGGCACGAGCTTCTGCTCCTGCATGATCCTCTGGAGGTGACGCCCCATGGTGTCGTTGCTGCCCCCGGCCCCGGAGCCCACCAGCAACTCCACCGCTTTCTCCGG
>CAYYZZ010000144.1:1250-6800 GCA_964476235.1 uncultured Streptomycetaceae bacterium
GACGGTCGTCATTTCGCGAACCCCACTTCGGCGAGCACGCTCTTCAACTGGACGTACTGATCGTCCAGATATTTCCGGGTGTCACGACTGTTCATGTAGGTGTTCTCCCACTGGTTGTTCTCGAGGTCCTTCTTCCACTCTACTTCCTGCGCCAGCCTCCCCATGACCTGGTCCCAATAAGCGGCATTCGCCGCGTTCATGCCGCCGGGACCCATCATCAGCCGGAAATTGTCGACGATGATGTCAATGCCCTGCTCCTTCAAGGTCGGTGCCACCGCCAGATCGCCGGCCAGCCGTTTGGGCGCCGATACGGCGAGGATACGCATCGTGCCGGATCTCAGGTGAGGCAGGACCAGCGAGGCGCTGGAAGCCATCACGTCCACGTGCCCGCCCAGCGCAGCGGTCGCGGATTCGGCGGAAGACTTGAAGACGACCGTTTTCAGCCGCCTGGGATCAGCGCCTGCGGCACGGGCCACCGCCGCAGCGGCGATGTGGTTGACGCCGCCGAGACTGGTGCCGATCGCAAAGCTGACGGCGCCCGGGTCGGTCTTCAGGTTGGCCATCAGATCCTTCGCAGTCTTGAAGGGTGAGTCGCTCTTCACGGCGAGCACGACGTACTCGCTGTTCAGAAGCGCGATCGGCGTGAAATCCATGTAACCGAACTGGCTGCGCCCCGCGATATGGTTTGTCAGCAATACCGCCGAGACGATCTGCAGAAAATGGGGATCCGGAGCGTGGGACCTGAGATAGGTCAGCGCCAACGCACCGCCCCCGCCTGACTTGTTGACGACACTGACGGGCACGTCCAGCAAGCGCTTGTCCTGCCATATTCTCTGAATGAGCCGGGCGGTCTTGTCCGTCCCGCCGCCTGGCGCCGAAGGCGCTATCAGTTCCACCGCCTTCTCCGGCTTCCATGTCGGCTGCGCGGCGCCGGCCGTCGCCCACAGAGCAGTCAATGACAGTAATGCCGCGCGCAGTATTGCGGTCATATCAGGCTCCCTCCAGTTCCGACATGAGCGGCTTGACGCCGGCAGCACTCTCGAGCGCCTTGAGCAGCCCGGCTACCCGCGCGCTCTTTTCCTTGCCGAAGCGCGGCACCACCAGCCCGTCGAACTTGCGATCGAGTTCCGGCCCGGTCATCGGCTGGTGCCAGACTTCCTCGGTCAGCGTCCTGCCGTCACGCGTTCTGATCGTCACGATCGCATGCCGTCCGGCTGCCATGTCCTTCCAGTCCTCGCGCCCCACGAATTTTACGCGCTGCTGCATGTCGCGCGCCGGCTCATCGAGCGCGCCGGCGGGATCGTGCAGGTGGTAGAAATCAAGCTTGCCGTGCGCCGCCGCTATCGCGCACACCGCCAGCGCGGATATGGAAGCATGGCGGGTAGTCGGAATCCGCTTCAGGCCGCGCTGCGGGATCTGCACTTCGATCTCCGCGATGTCCCGCGGCTGCAACGCGTGTTTCCCGATCAGGCCGAACAGGCCCTGCAAGTAAACCTGGTTCGGGCTGCCGACCGGATAGCGCTTGTACATGACGTCGGTGATCGAGTAATACGAGCCGAGGTCCTTCAGCATCTCGCTACCCGCGTCCGGCGCTCCGAGGTAAGCGTCGAACAGGCTATGAGACCCGTCGAGTATGTCGAGCGGCGCATGGCAGCCATCGTGCGCGAGCAATGCCGCGGTGACGCCGTTCCGGTTGGCGGCGCCGACCTGGAACGTCTTGCCCATGTGCGCGGGATCCTTGGTCATGTTGTCGGGGCCGGCGGCCTGGTAGGCCGCCAGGCACATCGCCACCTGCATCTGCTCGCGGCTGACGCCGAGCAGGAGCGCGGCGGTGACCGCGGAGCTGATCGTCGCGACAACCGCCGTGGGATAAAAACGGCGGGTGACGTAATCGCGCTCGCGGTAAAAAATGGTCATCAGACGGCCGCCGACTTCATAGCCGAGCGCCACGGCGCGCAACACGTCCTTGCCGCTGGCGCCCGTCCACTGGCCGACCGTGAGCGCCGCCGGCACCAGTCCTGCGGCAACGTGCCCGCCGACCGACTTGAGATGCACCGGGTCAGCTTCGTCGCCGTGCGCCATGCCTCCGTTTGCCATCGCCGCGTTCACCAGGCTGGTGAGGCCGGCGTGGCCGATCATCGTGCACTCCGCCGTGCCGCCCATGCGCCGCAGGAACTTGATAAGCGCCAGCACTTCGGGCAGCCGCGAGCACGCGATCATCGCACCGACCGAGTCGTACACAACGTCAACCGCTTTGAGGCACGCCGCCTCCGGGAGCGTCTCCCAGCGTTGCCCGCACAACCATTCCGAAAGCGTCTCGGTCACCGTCATGTGCTTTTCTCTTGCGGCCGGGTGCGGCGAATCATTTTTTTGCCAACCCGAGCTCGGTCAGCACGTTCCGGTAGGACTGCGCCTGGGAGTCGAGATATTTGAGGCTTTCGGCGCTGTTCATGTACGAGCCTTGCCACTCGTTGGCGGCCAGCTCTTTCTTCCATTCATCGCTGGCGGCAAGCTTCGCGAACACACCGTCCCAGTAGCGCAGTTGCCGGGTGTCGAGCCCCTTGGCACCGATGAACATGCGGAAACTCGGCATGACGGCGTTGTAGCCCTGCTCCTTCCAGGTCGGGACGTCGGCGAACTTCCCGCCGACGCGCTGCGGCGCGGCGATCGCGACGATCCGGATTTTGCCAGTGCCCAGCACCGGCAGATAGGTCGACATCGGCGTAGCCACCACGTCCACGTGCCCGCCCATCAGCGCACTGGTGGCCTCGATCGAAGCCTTGAAGATCACCGCCTTCATCCTGGCGGCGTCGATGCCGGCCGCTTTCAGCGCCAGCGCGATGCCGATGTGGTTGGCGTTGCCAGCGCTCGTGCCAAACGCGAACGAAACCGAATCCGGGGCGGTTTTCATTCGCTCGATGATGTCCCTGCCGGTCTTGAACGGGCCATCGGCCTTGACCGCGAAGCCTATGAACTCGCCGTAGAGGACGCTGACGGGAGTGAAATGCGTGTAGTTGAGCGGGCTCGCGCCCAGGATGTGGTTGGTCAGCAGGGTCGCCGTCGCGGACGCGAGGTAGTGCCCGTCGCCGGCGAACTGATTGAGGTGGACGTAGGCGAGATTGCTGCCGCCGCCGGGCCGGTTGACGACCGTGACGGTGGTGGGCACAAGGCCCTCCTGCATGATCTTCTGCATGATGCGCGCGGTGCGATCCTGCCCGCCCCCCGCGCCGCCGGGCACGATGAGCTCGACGTTCTTCTCCGGCTTCCACGTTTGTGCCGCCGCGCCCGATGCCCACGATGCGGCCGCGCAGCACGCCAGGACAGCCCGTGCGAGCCATCCCAGCCGAATTTCCCGCTTCATGATGTGTCCCTCCACGCCGCGGTCCGCCGCCGTGGTCCACGATCGCAGCGCGCCGGCCGGGTAAACGGATTGTAGCCGAACGGCACGGGCGCGAATCGCGGGGCGGCGTCCGGTTGACCGGCGACCACGATGTGGATAAGCGCCGTGGTAAAATTTCAGCTGACAATTAATACGTCCGTCATGGCGCTCTCCCCGCTCACCGCCCTCTCTCCTCTCGACGGCCGTTACCACAGCAAGCTCGCCGGGCTGCGCGACATCTTCAGCGAGCTCGCGCTGATCCGTCACCGGGTCAAAGTAGAGATCGAGTGGCTGAAGGTGCTCGCCGCCAGCCCCACCATCGAGGAAGTGCCGCCGTTCTCGCCCCCCACGCTGGCGCAGCTCGACGAGCTGGCCGCGAAGTTCTCCGAGGCCGACGGCGAGGCGGTGAAAGCGATCGAGGCGAAGACCAATCACGACGTCAAGGCGGTCGAGTACTTCCTGCGCGATAAATTCGCGGGGAACCGCGAAATCATGAAGGTCGCGGAGTTCCTCCACTTCGCCTGCACCTCCGAGGACATCAACAACCTCGCCCATGCGCTGATGCTGAAGCAGGCGCGCGACAAGGTGCTGCTGCCCGCGCTCGACCACATCATCGAAAAGCTGGCCGGGCTCGCCCATGAGCTGGCCGATGCCGCGATGCTCGCCCACACGCACGGGCAGCCGGCGAGCCCCACCACCATGGGCAAGGAGCTGGTCAACGTCACCCACCGCCTGGTGCGGGGACGCGAGTGCATCGCCAGCGTGAAGCTGACGGGCAAGTTCAACGGCGCGGTCGGCAACTACAACGCGCACCTCGCCGCCTACCCCGGCGTGGACTGGGAGAAGCTCGCGCGCGGGCTGGTCGAGGGCTTCGGCCTCGAATTCAACCCTTACACCATCCAGATCGAGCCGCACGACTCGATCGCGGAGCTGTTCGACGCCTGTGCCCGCGTCAACACCGTGCTGATCGATCTCGACCGCGACGCCTGGGGCTACATCTCGCTCGGCTACTTCAGGCAGAAGGTGAAGGAGGGCGAGGTCGGCTCCTCCGTCATGCCGCACAAGGTGAATCCCATCGACTTCGAGAACTCCGAGGGCAATCTCGGCGTCGCCAACGCGCTGCTCAGGCACATGAGCGAGAAGCTGCCCATCTCCCGCTGGCAGCGCGACCTCACCGACTCCACCGTGCTGCGCAACATGGGCGTCGCGCTCGGCCACGCCCTGCTCGGCTACGATTCCTGCCTGAGGGGGCTCAACAAGCTCGAGGCCGACCGCAAGCGCATGGCCGACGACCTCGACGCCAACTGGGAAGTGCTGGCCGAGCCGATCCAGACCGTGATGCGGCGCTACGGCATCACCGGCGGCTACGAAAAATTAAAGGAGCTGACGCGCGGCAAGGAAGGCATCACGCGCGACACCGTGCAGGCCTTCATCAAGGGCCTGAAGATACCGGACGCGGAGAAAACGCGGCTGCTCGCGTTGACGCCCGCGACCTACATCGGCAAGGCCGCCGAACTCGCGAAGCGGATTTAACCCCGAAGAGCGTGATAAGGGATAGGGGATAAGGCTCCCGGCGCAGCCGGAGTCTTGCAACTCATCCCGTATCCCCCATCCCCTATCCCGTATCCCCCATCACGCTTCATCAAGCCAATGGCCCGCGTCACGCTCATCGACGAGAACGCCACTCCCGATATCGCCGCGCTCGTCGCGAAAATTCGCGGGGCCCGCGGCGGCCAGTTGCATGTTTTCTACCGGGCGCTGCTGCACACGCCAGGCCTCGCTTCCGCGTGGTTTGATTTTAATAACGCGGTGCGTTTCCAGACCGGCCTTGACGACCGGGTGCGGGAGCTGGTCATCATGCGCGTCGCGACCCTGACCGGCTGCGCCTACGTGTGGCGCGTTCACCAGGCGCAATACGCGGGGCCGGCCGGCGTCACGCCGCAGCAGGTGGAAGCGCTGCGCGACTGGCGCCGCTCCGGCCTCTTCGGCGCCGCTGAAAGCGCGCTGCTCGCCTACACGGACGCCATGACCCGGGACGTCACGGTCGCCGACGACGTGTTCGAGCCGCTGCGGAAGCATTACAGCGAGCGCGACGTGGTCGAGATCACGGTGCTGGTGGCCGCCTACAACATGCACACCCGCCTGCTGAAGGCGCTCGACATTGACCCCGA
>CAYYZZ010000145.1:0-6774 GCA_964476235.1 uncultured Streptomycetaceae bacterium
GGGCCACGAGGCCTTCACGGCGATGCGCGCGCGCGGCGCCAAGGTGACCGACATCGTCATCCTGGTGGTTGCCGCCGACGACGGCGTGATGCCGCAGACGATAGAGGCGATCCATCACGCCAGGGCGGCCAAGGTGCCGATGGTGGTGGCGCTCAACAAGATCGACAAGCCCGAGGCCAACCCGGACCGGGTCAAGCAGGATCTTTCGGCCCAGCAAGTGGTGCCCGAGGAATGGGGCGGCGATACCATGTTCGTTGCGGTGTCGGCCAAGACGGGCAAGGGCGTTGACCAGTTACTCGACAGCCTGCTGGTGCAGTCCGAGGTGCTCGAGTTGAGGGCTCCGAAGGACGCGCCGGCCAAGGGTATCGTCCTCGAATCGCGGCTCGACAAGGGGCGTGGACCGATTGCCAGCGTGCTCGTGCAATCGGGCACGCTGAAGCGCGGCGACGTGGTGCTGGCGGGCGCTGTTTTCGGACGGGTGCGCGCGATGCTCGACGAGAATGGCGAGAGTATCGAGCAGGCCGGGCCCTCGATCCCGGTGGAAATTCTCGGATTGTCCGACGTGCCGATGGCGGGATCCGACGTGCTGGCCCTCGGCGACGAGCGCAAGGCGCGCGAGATCGCCTTGTTCCGCCAGGGCAAGTACCGCGACGTCAAGCTGGCCAAGCAACGCTCGGCCAAGCTCGAGAATATTTTCGATCAGATGGGTGAAGGGCAGGCCAAGACGCTATCCATCATCATCAAGGCTGATGTGCAGGGGTCCTACGAGGGCCTGTCGCATGCCCTGTCCGGGCTCTCCACCAACGAGGTCAAGGTCAATATCGTGCACGCGGCCGTGGGCGGCATTACCGAGTCGGACGTCAACCTCGCGCTCGCTTCCAAGGCGGTGATCATCGGGTTCAATGCCCGAGCCGACGCCGCGGCCCGCAAGCTCGCCGAGCATAACGGCATCGATATTCGGTACTACAACGTGATCTACGATGCGGTCGACGACATCAAGGCGGCGCTGACCGGCATGCTTGCCCCGGAGAAGAAGGAGAGCGTCCTGGGTCTCGTCGAAGTGCGCCAGATATTCAGGATTTCAAAGATCGGCACCGTCGCCGGCTGCTACGTGACGGAGGGGCTGGTGCGGCGCAGCGGAGCTAAAGTGCGCGTGCTGCGCGACAACGTGGTCTTGCACGACGGCGAGCTCGATTCGCTCAAGCGCTTCAAGGACGACGCGAGGGAAGTGAAGGCTGGTTTCGAATGCGGTCTTTCCCTCAAGAACTTCGACGACCTCAATGTCGGCGACCAGCTCGAGGTATACGAGGTCGTCGAAGTCGCGAGGACGCTTTAGCGTCTGTTCCAGGTTCCATGTTCCGGGTTCGGGGTTGGCTGGTTGCATTCGGCAACTTGGAACATTGAACCCTGAACGTGGAACCTCATCATGCCGAGAGACTACCCCCGCAGCCTCCGTATCGCCGAGCAGGTCCAGCGCGAGCTATCCGACATCGTCCGGCTGGAGCTCAAGGACCCGCGCGTGGGCATGATCACCATCACCGACGTGGAGGTCAGCCCGGACCAGTCCCATGCCAGGATATTTTTCACCCTGCTGGGCGATCAGCCCAAGATCGATGATGCCACCGCGGGCCTGCAGCATGCCGCGGGTTTCCTGCGCAGCCAGCTGGCGCAGCGCATGAAGCTGCGCATCGTCCCGCGTTTACAGTTCAAGTACGACGAATCTGTCGAGCGCGGGATGCGCCTGTCCCAGTTGATCGATGCCGCGATCGCCCAGGACGCGGCACGCACCCGGAAGAAAAAATGAGCGCGAAGCGTACTGAACGGCGCGCGGTGGATGGCGTCTTGCTACTAGACAAGCCATCGGGCATCACTTCCCATACAGCGGTGCAAAAAGCGCGCCGCCTGTTCAATGCGGCCAAGGCGGGCCATACCGGGACGCTCGATCCTCTTGCGACAGGCCTGCTGCCGGTATGCCTGGGCGAGGCGACGAAATTTTCCCACTTGCTGCTGGAAGCAGATAAAACTTATTTTGCTTCGATCCGGCTGGACATTACGACAAGCACGGGCGATCTCGAGGGCGAGGTCACGGCCCGTTTCCCGGTCAAGGCAGAGCCTGGCAAAGTCGTCGAAGTGCTGAAGGGCTTCATGGGCGAAATTCTGCAGACCCCGCCTATGTACAGCGCTATCAAGCACGCAGGCCAACCGCTCTATAAGCTTGCGCGCGCCGGACGCGAGGTCGCGCGCGAGCCGCGCAAGGTGTTCATCAACAGCCTGGACCTGATCGGTCTGGCGGGGGATGAGCTGACCGTGCGGGTTAATTGCAGCAAGGGCACCTACGTGCGCGTGCTGGCCGAGGACATCGGGCGCAAGCTGGCTTGTGGGGGCTGTCTCTCCGCGCTGCGGCGGGAGGCGGTCGGTGGCTTTGCCCTGTCTTCTGGCGCGGTCACCCTGGAGCAACTCGAGCTGTTGACGCTGGCTGAAAGGGACGCATTGCTGTTGCCGGCCGATGCGCTGGTGGCGAAGCTGCCGCGCTTCGATCTCAACGTCATTGAGACGCGGCGGATGAGCCAGGGACAGCCTGTCGAGCGCAGCGGAGTCCTTGCGGAAGGGCTGGCGCGCATCTATGGCCCCGATCGCGAGTTTCTGGGAGTGGCCGAAGTCGTCGGCCCGGGCCGTATCGTGCCCAAACGCCTCACCGTGAGGGGCTAGGGGCTCTACGGGGAGGGGCAAGGTGTTCAACCTGCTGTTTTCTCTGGTTCTAGACCCGGGCCATCAGTCCCCAAATCGCTTGAGAAACCGTGGGTTAGAGAGTAGAATGCGCGCCACTTATAGACAGGGATGACAGGACGGTCGGAGAACACGATGGCGGTTACCAATAATCAAAAGGCCCAGCTGGTCAAGGATTACCAGCGTGCCAAGGACGACACGGGCTCGCCCGAGGTTCAGGTCGCGCTGCTGACGGCGCGCATCACGGACCTCACCGGGCATTTCAAGGCGCACGTCAAGGACCATCATTCACGGCGCGGCCTGCTGCGCATGGTGAGCCGCAGGCGGAAGCTGCTCGATTACCTGAAGAGAGCGGACGCCGACAAATACCGTCAGTTGATCGACCGCCTCGGGCTGCGCAAATAAGGCATCCTTCATGGACGCCGATGCCAGGGGCCGGTTGGCCATCATGCCCGGTCGCGCGAACTTTCAGGCGCGGCTGCTGGATACGCATCTTTAATTAACCCAAGACCGCGCAGGTGCGGTCTTTTTTATTTCTCAAGGGGTAGCGCTGTGAATCACATCAAGAAATCACTCATATGGGGCCAGCATCGGCTGGTCCTGGAAACCGGCGAGATCGCGCGCCAGGCATCCGGCGCTGTGCTGGTCACCATGGAAGACACCGTGGTGCTGGTCACCGTGGTTGGGGCGAAGCAGGCGCAGGCGGGCAAGGATTTCCTGCCGCTGACCGTGGATTACCAGGAGCGCACTTACGCCGCCGGCAAGATTCCCGGCGGCTTTTTCAGGCGCGAGGGCCGTCCTTCCGAGAAGGAAATCCTCACCTGCCGGCTGATCGACCGCCCGATCCGCCCGCTGTTTCCCGACGGCTTCTACAACGAAGTGCAGATCGTGGCGACCGTGGTGTCGTCCAACAACGAGATCGACTCGGACATACCCGCGATGATCGGGGCATCCGCCGCGCTCGTCCTATCCGGCATTCCTTTCAATGGCCCGATCGGGGCGGCCCGTGTTGGCTATCTCAACGGTCAATACGTGCTCAATCCAACCGCCACCGAGCTCAAGACATCGCAACTCGACCTGGTGGTGGCCGGCACCGAGCAAGCGGTGCTGATGGTGGAATCCGAGGCCAAGGAGTTGCCCGAGGACGTGATGCTGGGCGCAGTGGTATTCGGTCACCAGCAGATGCAGCAGGTGATCCAGGCGATCAACGAGCTGGTGGACGAGGCGGGTTCGAAGCCATGGAACTGGACTGAGCCATCCAAGGACGAAGCGCTGATCGCGCGCATAGCAGAGCTTGCCGAGAACGATTTGCGGGCGGCATTCCAGCTCAAGCAGAAGGGAGCCCGTTCCGAGGCGATAGATAATATCTGGAAGCGGGTCTTCACCGAGCTCGGAGTCGGAGCGGAAGGCGGTCCGGATGCCAACGCGGTGAAAGAAATCTGCTTCGCGGTGGAATCGAAAATCGTGCGCGGCCAGATCCTGAGCGGCGAGCCGCGCATCGACGGCCGCAACACGCGCACGGTGCGCCCGATCACGATTCGCACCGGGCTGCTGCCGCGCGCGCACGGCTCGGCCCTGTTCACGCGGGGCGAGACCCAGGCGCTGGTCACCGCGACGCTCGGCACCTCGCGCAACGAGCAGATCATCGACGCGCTGCAGGGCGAGTACCGCGATCGTTTCATGATGCATTACAACATGCCGCCATACGCGACCGGCGAGACCGGCCGCGTCGGCTCACCAAAGCGCCGCGAGATAGGGCACGGGCGGCTCGCCAAGCGCGCGTTGATGGCCATGCTCCCGGGGCCGGAAGAATTCGCTTACTCACTGCGGGTGGTGTCCGAAATCACCGAATCCAACGGCTCGAGCTCGATGGCGAGCGTGTGCGGGGGCTGTCTCGCCCTGATGGACGCCGGCGTGCCGCTCAAGTCGCACGTGGCGGGCATCGCCATGGGGCTCATCAAGGAAGGCAACCGGTTCGCGGTGCTGTCCGACATTCTCGGCGACGAGGACCATCTGGGCGACATGGATTTCAAGGTTGCCGGCACGGAGAAGGGCATCACCGCGCTGCAGATGGACATCAAGATCGAAGGGATTACCAAGGAGATCATGCACGCTGCGCTGGTCCAGGCGCGCGAAGGCCGCCTGCACATCCTGGACAAGATGAAGCATTCGCTGGAATCGCCGCGCTCCGAGCTGTCCGTGTGGGCGCCGCGGATGATCACGATCAAGATCAAGCCGGAGAAGATCCGTGACGTGATCGGCAAGGGCGGGGCAGTGATCCGCGCACTGACCGAGGAGACCGGTACCACCATCGATATTCAGGACGATGGCACTGTCACCATCGCGTGCGTCTCGCCGGAAGCCGGGGAATTGGCCAAGAAGCGCATCGAGGACATCACCGCCGATGTGGAAGTCGGCCGCATCTACGACGGCACTGTGTTGAAACTGCTCGATTTTGGCGCGATCGTGAGCGTGCTGCCCGGCAAGGACGGCCTGCTCCATATCTCGCAGATCGCCAACGAGCGGGTCAACGCCGTTGCGGATCACCTCAAGGAAGGTCAGCAGGTGCGAGTGAAAGTGCTGGAAGCCGATGACAAGGGCAGGCTGCGGCTGTCCATGAAAGCGGTGGCTGCCGAGGCCAAGGCTGCCCAGACCGCGCAATAACAGCACCAAGATCAGCTATTAGCTGTTAGCTGAAGCAACGAAAAAGGGGCGGATAACCGCCCCTTTTTTATGGCCAATTGCTGATGACTAACAGCTGATCGCTACTTGGCCACTTGCCGCTCGCGCAGCTCGTCGAGCGTCTTGCAGTCGATGCAGAGCGTCGCAGTCGGGCGCGCCTCGAGACGCTTCAGCCCGATTTCAATCCCGCAGGAGTCGCAGTAGCCGTACTCGCCTGCGTCAATGCGGGCGATGGTCTCGTCGATCTTTTTGATGAGCTTGCGCTCGCGGTCGCGGTTTCTCAACTCCAGCGACATGTCCGATTCCTGGCTGGCGCGGTCGTTGGGATCGGCAAAAATCGTCGCCTCGTCCTGCATGATGTGCACCGCGCGGTCGATGTCCTGCGACAGATCGCGCTTCATCTCCTCCAGCATCTTGCGGAAATGCGCGAGCTGGCGCGGGTTCATGTAATCCTCTTTCCCCTTGGGCTTGTAGGCGGGAAAGGGCTTGTGCAGTTCGGAAGCCATGAGCCAGTTTGCTCGAAAAAAGAGGCTTTTTATATATGAAATTACAGTACCCCGCAAGTGACTAATTCATGCGGGAAAATTGTGAATTTCCCATTGACTATCAGAGGCTTCCAAGAGTATAGTTCAACCGCTCCCGCGGCGCGGCCCAGCCCGGTTTGCGCGCCTGTCTTTGCGACCCGTGACCGGACGCGTCAGACTAGTCGATGAGCGCCCGTAGCTCAACGGACAGAGCACCGGCCTTCTAAGCCGGGGGTTGTGGGTTCGATTCCCGCCGGGCGTGCCAGATTCGCCCTTGCGGGCGAATGTTGAATGTTGAATGTTGAATGTTGAATGTTGAATGTTGAATGTTAAGTGGCTTTGAGTGCTGGAAGCGGTCATTCAAAATTCAACACTTGACATTGCCTTTCCCTGACGGTGGCTGTAGCTCAAAGGTAGAGTACTGGATTGTGATTCCAGGTGTTGTGGGTTCGAGTCCCATCAGCCACCCCATCTTTCTTTGCCGTGACTCACTGATCGCGCTCTAATCGCCGCGGTCGCCGGTTCACGGGGAGGCGTAATGATGCAGTTCCTGTGGTGGCATTGGGTCGTGCTGGGCATCGTGCTGCTGCTGCTCGAGCTCGCCGTGCCGGCGTTCTTCCTGGTGTGGTTCGGCCTCGGGGCGCTGGTCGTCGGGGTCGCCCTGCTCGCCGTTCCGGCGCTGTCATTCGCCTGGCAGATCCTGGTCTGGATCGTCTGCTCGCTCGCCTTTATCTGGTTGTGGTTCAAGGTCTTCAAGCCGGGTTTTTACAAGACGCGCGCAGGCATGTCCAAGGGCGCGGTGGTCGGCGAGATCGGGCTCGTTATCCGGGACATCCGCCCC
>CAYYZZ010000146.1:0-6720 GCA_964476235.1 uncultured Streptomycetaceae bacterium
CCGGCCTGGCCCACGCGACCGGTGCGCCTGTTGATCCCGTTCGCGGCCGGGGGCGGCACCGACACTCTGGCGCGCATCATCACGCCCAAACTGACCGATGCGCTCGGCCAGACCTGGGTGGTGGACAATCGCGGCGGTGCCGGAGGCAATCTGGCGGCGGAGATCGTCGCGAAGGCGGCGCCCGACGGGCACACCGTGTTCCTCGGATTCAATACGGTGCTCACTGTCAACCCGGTTCTTTACAAGCTTGCGTTCGATATCGAGCGGGACCTGGCTCCGGTCACTCTGCTCGCCACCGCGCAGTACATACTAGTCATCCACCCGAGCGTGCCGGCAGCCACGTTGAAAGACTTCACTGCCTTGGTGAAACAGAAACCCGGCGCGTTCAATTTCTCGTCAGGCGGAGTCGGAACCCCGTTACATCTTGCAGGCGAGCTGTTCAGCAAACGTGCGGGAGTCAAAATGATACATATCCCCTACAAGGGCGGCGGCCCCGCTGCCGCGGCATTGCTGGCGGGAGAAGTGCAGGTCCTTTTCGGCAGCGTCGCCGCGTCAATGCCGCACGTGAAGGCAGGACGACTAAGGGCGCTCGCAACTACCGGCATCAAGCGGTCCAAGGTCGCGCCCGAGCTGCCCACCTTGGACGAATCGGGGTTTCCCGGCTTTGACGTAGGTTCGTGGTACGCGCTGCTGGTGCCGGCGAAGACGCCGGTATTCATCATCAACCGCCTCCGCGACGAGGCGATCAAGGCGGTGCAAGTGCCCGACGTCCAGAAGGTCATGTCAGCGCAGGGGCTGGAAGTCGAAACCAGCACGCCGCAGGAACTCGCCGCCCGCATCAAACGCGAATCCGGCGTTTGGGCGGGAGTCATCAAGGACGCCGGCATCAAGGGCGAGTGATACGTGATCCGTCACCAGTGACTGGTTAGCTCCACTCACCACTCACTACTACTCACCGTTTGAAATCAAGCCCGCGGATGCCGATCAGTCGAATTTCAGCCCCGCCGCCTTGACGATGGCGATGTTGTTTTCGATTTCCTTTGCGATCAGAGCATCGAATTCCGCGGGCGTGAGCGGCATCGGCTCGATCCCCTGCGGCTTGAATTTCTCGATCACGCCCGGCTGGCGCAGCACTTTCAGCATTTCCGCATGCAGCCGGTCGATGATGGTGCGCGGCGTTTTCACGGGCACCAGCATGCCATTCCAGAACGTGTAGTCGCTGTCGGGATAGCCAGCCTCGATCGTGGTCGGAACATCCGGCAGCGCGCTCGATCGCTTGAGCGTGCTCACAGCGAGCGGAATGAGTCGGCCCGAGCGTATGAACGGAAGGCCAGACGAAATGCCGATGCTCATGAAATCGACCCGGCCAGTCGCCACCTCGGTCAAGGCTTCGGGGCCGCCACGGAACGGCACGTGGACGGCGCTGAACCCGGCGGCCAACCGCAGCCGCTCGGCCGCCCAGTGCGTCGCGCTGCCGATGCCCGCCGACGCGAAGGTGAATGAGCCTTTCCTGGCGGCCTCAACCAGTTCCTTGAGCGTCTTGATGCCTTTCGCGGGCGAAATCACGGTCACATTGGGCACGCTGCCGAAGGCGACGACCGCGGCAAAATCGCGGCCCGCATGGTACGGCGCGTTCGGATAGGCCGCCGGCGCCGCCGAGTGTGCCGAGGCGTGGATCAGGATCGTGTGGCCGTCGGGCTCCGCCTTGGCGACCAGGGCTGTCCCGATGGTCCCGCCCGCGCCGCCCCGGTTCTCGACCACGATAGGCTGGCCGAGCGCAGCCGAGAGCGGCTCGAGCACGATGCGCCCGATGATGTCGATGGTCGAGCCGGCGGTGAACGGGACAATCGCCCGGATCGGTCGGGTCGGCCACTGTTGTGCCGATGCAGGTCGCGGCAGCACCGGCGTTGCAAGCGCGGCGCTCGACCACAGCAGAAATTTTCGTCGCGTCGTCATGGTCGTGTCTCCCGGTGTCTAATTGGTTATTAAAGAGGGTAATGCGAAATCCGCTCCGCGCCATGGGGCTAGGATTGTAGCTGAATCGCTGGATCGGATCGGCTTCGCAGGCTTTCCGGATTTAAGTGGCGTTGCGCACCGCGCGGCCGCCGTCCACGGTGACGATGGTGCCGCTGATGTAAGAGGCGCGGGCGGAGGCGAGATAGACAACGGTATCGGCGACTTCCTCCGCCTGGGCCAGCCGCCCGAAGGGTGGATTGACCACCAGTTCGCGCCAGCGGCCGGGGTCGCCGAGTTCTTCTTTCGCCTTGCGTTCGAGCCTTTGCCGCAGCCGGTCGGTCTCGATTTGTCCGGGGTTGACTCCCACGACGCGCACGCCGTAGTCGACGCTTTCCCCTCCCAGGGTCCGCGTAAATGCCATCAACCCGGCGTTGCCGGTGACGCCGGCGATGTAATCCTGACGCGGACGCTCGCCCGAAACCCCGATCACGTTGACGATCACGCCGCGCCGCCGTTCGCACATGCGCCGGTAGATTTCGCGCGTGAGATTGATGTAGCCGAACACCTTCAGTTCCCAGCCGCTGCGCCACTTCGCTTCATCCAGATCCTTCAGGTGCCCCGAAGGAATGCTGCCGGCGTTATTGATGAGGATATCCACATCGCCGCAGCGCTGCGCGAGCAGGGCGGCGTTTTCGCTCTTGCTCATGTCGAGCGCGTGGCACTCGATCGAGATTTTACGCTGACCGGGAATTCCATTGCGCGCCGCCTCGAGATCGCCCGCCGTGCGGGCAACGAGATGCAGGTTGCAGCCTTCACGCGCGAGCCCCTGCGCGATGGCCAGGCCGATGCCGCGCGATGCGCCGGTGACGAGGGCGGTCAGGCCCGAGAGTTCAAGATCCATTCAGTGAATTCCTTATTGTTCAGGCGGGACGGCGCGTGCCGCACTTCCAGCAATCGGTGAACTGGCCCTCGATCTGCTCGCCGCATTTCGGGCAGCGCCAGTTTTGGTCGCGAAACTCGCGGGCGAAATCGCCTCTCAGGAATGCGACCAGCAGCGCCTGGGCCCGGTCGTATTGCCGGTCATCCGTGATCCATACCGAGCAGACATCCACCGGCAGCTCGCCCCAGCCGCTCGTGAGAAACTCGCCGCGCACCTCGGCGGCGATCCCGTTCGACTCGAGAAAGCCCTTGACGATGTGCGCTTCCGGCGCGTGCCTGGCGGCGTGGAGCTGCTTCATGCGGCTATGTTAGTCCGCGCGCGCGTGGGGGAGAAGGCCGGGCGGGTCGAATCCTGCTAGAATCGCCGCACTCCGCCACGCTTCATTTCTCACTGTTTTTCCCGCATGCCCGGCAACGAAGACCTGGTTTTCCTCAGTGCGGCCGAACAAGGCAGGTTGATACGCGACCGCAAACTTTCCCCGGTCGAACTCGTGCATGCTTGCCTGGAGCGCATCGAGCGCTACGACGGCATTCTGCGCGCTTATATCACGGTCTGTGCCGAGCAGGCTGTTGCGCAGGCGAAGCAGGCGGAACGCGAGATCGCCGCGGGCAGCTACCGCGGCCCCCTGCACG
Organism: uncultured Streptomycetaceae bacterium; assembly: GCA_964476235.1. Lineage (GTDB taxonomy): Bacteria > Pseudomonadota > Gammaproteobacteria > Burkholderiales > SG8-41 > SG8-41. The sequence continues at coordinate 3,529 of CAYYZZ010000146.1, forward strand.
GAATCCCTTTCGGCGTGAAGGACCAGCTGTGCACGAAGGGGATCAAGACCACCCTGGGCTCGCGCATCATGGCCGACCATGTGCCGGACCACGACGCCGCGGTGATCGAGCGGCTCAAGGCCGCCGGCGCCATCCTGATTGGCAAGGAAAACCTGCACGAATTCGGCAAGGGCGGCACCAACGTCTTTCCTTACGGCCAGCCGCGCAATCCCTGGAATCCCGCGCACAATCCCGCCAGTTCGTCGAGCGGCTCGGGCATCGCGCCGGCGGCCGGCTTCTCCTCCGGATCGCTGGGCGAGGACACCGGCGGCTCGGTGCGCAGCCCGGCAGCGGCGAACGGCGTCGTCGGATTGCGTCCCACGTTCGGGCGGGTGAGCCGCCACGGCGGCGTGATGTACGGCTGGACGGCGGACACGCTTGGCCCGCTCACGCGCACCGTGGAGGACAATGCGCTGTTCTTGCAGGCGATCGCCGGCCACGATCCCCGCGATCCGTTGACAAGCACACGTCCGGTGCCCGACTACGCAGCCGCGCTCGTCACTGACCTGCGCGGGCTCACGCTGGGCGTCGTGCGCGAGATGACGTGGCCAGACGGCGTGCACGCCGAAGTGCGCAGCGCAATGGAAGCCGCGCTCGAGGTGCTGCGCAAGCTGGGCGCCAACGTAAAGGAGGTCTCCCTCAAGCTCGCGAAGCATTCCGTGCCGCTGCAGCTGCTGACCTCGGATTCGGATATCGCGTCCATGATGTTGAAGCGCTGGCTGCGGACGCGCTGGGACGATTTCGACGTCGGTACCCGCACCCGGCTCGCGGCGGGCTGCCTGGTGCCGGCCGTGGTCTACCACCGCGCGATGCGCGCGCGGGTGCTGGTGCGCAGGGAAATTCTGGACACGCTCGCCGGCTGCGACGCGCTGTTGTGCCCGACCGCTCTCAATCCGCCCGGGCGCATCGAAGCCGCGCGCGAGCAGGTGGATACGCAGGAAGACATGGACGCGCGGGTGCTGCTGCGGCGGATCAGCGCCTATCCGTTCAGCATGGCGAACATTCCCGCCATCGCGCTGCCGATGGGCTACACGAAGGACGGGTTGCCGGTTTCGTTGCAGGTCGCCGCGAAACCGTTCGACGAGTGCACCGTGTTCCGCGTGGCGCACGCGTACGAGCGCGCGACGCCGTGGCACCGGCGCCATCCGGATCTCGCCCGCACGCTGCGGCAGGCGGCGGAGGCGCAGGTATGAATCTCACGCGCGACCAGGTGAAGCTGCTCGCCGCCGCCGTGGGTCTCGAGATCCCCGACAAGGATCTCGACAACGTGACCATCCGGGTGGCGTCGCTGCTGTCGGCAATGGAGAAAATAGAGGCCGAGCTGGGCGAGGAAATGAATTCCGTGGAGCCGCTGCCGCCGGTGTTCCCGCGGGAAGATTTCAAATAACTATTTTATTATGCTTATCATTTTAAGTGCTGGGGCGGCGCAAGCGGTGGTCGAAGAGATCGCCGCTGCCTATACACGAGAGACCGGCGACGAGGTCAAGGCCGAATTCAGCGCAGTAGGCGCGATGAAGGCACGGGTCGTGGCCGGGGAAGCGGTGGACGTCATCGTTCTTACCGGCGCGCTGATCGACGAGCTCGTTGCGTCCGGACACGTCGCGCCGGGCTCGCGTGCCGACCTCGGCAAGGTCGGCACGGGCGTGGCGGTGCGCGCGGGCACGCCGTTGCCGGATGTTTCGAGCGCGCAGGCGCTGCGCGCCAGCCTGCTCGCCGCGACGGCGGTGGTTTTTCCCGATCCGGCGGTCGCGACCGCCGGTAAAGTCGTGATGCAGGCATGCGAAAAGCTTGGAATCGCGGATCAGGTGAAGCCCAGGATGCAGCACTTTCCCAACGGCTACGCCGCCATGCACTGGCTGGCAGCGAGCAGCGGCCGCAACGAAGTCGGCATCACGCAGATCACCGAAATCCTGGCCAACAAGGGTGTAACATATGCCGGTCCTCTGCCGGGGGATTTGCAGGTGAAGGCCGTGTACTCGGCTGGACTCGCGGCCAATGCCGAGGAACCCGCTGCTGCGCATGCATTCATCGCGCGCTTGACGGGAACTTCGGCAAAGCCGGTTCTCGCCAAGGCGGGCTACGAATTCGATAATTGAGCTGACAAGACAGTTGCCAATCACTACTCACCAATCACCAATCACGGATTTTTCATGAACCGCATCGTTCACCTCGCGCTCAAAGTCGAAAACCTTGAGAAGTCCACCGAGTTCTACGAAAAAGTTTTCGGCTTCAAGGAAGTGGAGACCAGGAAGACGCGCGACCACATCTCGCGCCACATGACCGACGGCAATCTCGACTTCACGCTGATGAAGTACGACGAGGGCACGCGGTCCGCGGAATCCCTGGCGGCCGGCGAGAAGCCGTGCATACACCATTTTGCGGTCGAGGTGGATGATATCGAAGCCCGCGTGGCCGACCTGAAGAAGTACGGCTGCGAGATCGTCAGCGACCCGGGCGTCATTCCCGTCAAGTTCCGCGCGCCCGACGGCATCGTCGCCGAGATCGTGCCGGCCAAGCGTTACAAGAAGGCCAAGTCCGCGTAATCAAGACGGAATCGCCCGCTGTGACGGCGGGCTTCTGCTACACTGCCCGGACAAAACAGGGCGCGGCTACGCGGCATCGCGTCGAGAAGCGAGGAGGAGATGAAGCTGCTCAGGAACGGTGAAGTCGTGTCCGGCGCGGTGCTCGCTGCGCTCGGCATCTTCATCGTCACGGAAGCCCGGCGGTGGGAATACCTGGGCGCCGAAGGCCCTGGTCCCGGGTTCTTCCCGTTGTGGTACGGGATCGGCCTGATTGTCCTGTCCCTGGTCCTGATGGTGATGCACGCTCAAAAGGCGCCAGAGCCGGCGTCCGTGTCCACGGGGAAGGGCGGGATGAGCCGGGCCTTCGCGACCTGGGCCGCGCTGGTGGTGTGCGTGGCGCTGCTGAAGGTGCTCGGCTTCATCGTCGCTTTCGCGCTTTTCACGCTGTTCATCGTGCGCTTCCTCTACCGTGAGCCGCTGGGAAAGGCGCTGGCGGTCGCGGTCGGCGGCGCGGTGGGTTTCTATCTGCTGTTCGACGTGGCGCTCAACGTGGCGCTGCCGGCGGGCATGCTGGGGTTCTGAGCCGTGGAGAGCTTCGGTTACCTGATGCAGGGCTTCGCGGTTGCGCTGA
>CAYYZZ010000147.1:0-6584 GCA_964476235.1 uncultured Streptomycetaceae bacterium
GCCAGCGCGCGGCGCAGGTATTTCTCGGCTTCCTGGTATTTCTCCTGCTTGAGCAGGATCGCGCCCATGTTGTGCAGGGCGGTGGCGGTGTTGACGTGATGCGGCCCCAGCTTCTTCTCGAAAACCGCCAGCGCCCTGCCTTCCAGCTTGCCCGCGTCGGCGAGACGGTTCAGCGCGATGAAAATCTCGGCGTTGTTGTGCAGCGCGATGGCGGTTGACGTCTCACCCGGGCCGTATTGCCGGGTCCTGAGGGCGACCAGCCGCTGGGCAAAGGGCAGCGCCTCCTCGGGCATGCCGCGCAGGCGCAACGCCGTGGAGAGAGTCGAGACACTCTGCTCGGTGGCGCGGTGGTCGGAACCGAGCGAGGACTCGGCTTCCTTGAAGGCCGCGCGCGCGAACAGCTCCGCCTGCTCGAAATTGCCGCTTTGGAGGTGGGCGGCGGCCTGGTCATGGAGCAGTTTCCACTCCGCCTCGCCGGCGGCAGCCGGCAAGGCGGCGAGCAGCAGCGATAGCGCTGCTGCCACAAGAGCGTGATTCGTGGGTCGTGAGTCGACAACCCAAGTTTGCAGTGGGCAGTGGGCAGTTTGCAGTTGCTGCCAACTGACGGCTGGCGGCTGCCAACTCCGGTTACCGGTCACCGGTCACGGTTTCGTTGTAGACGATTTTGACGTTCTCGGGGCTCAGCCATTCCGACAGCGAGTGAATGAGATCGTCGTGCAGATTCACCCGCCACGCGTCGCCCAGGTCTATTTCGCAGACCGCGCCGCGGTTGGCATAGACGACCGACACCGGGCAGCGGCCGCTGCGGTAAGGCGCAAGGAGATCGCGCAGCCGGCCGCCAGAGGAAGCGCCGTTGCAGGTGATCTGCACGCCGCGCGCGAAGCGGTTGCGCGCCTCGGTCAGGTCGAGCGCGTTGACCGCGCGTATGCTCGCCCGCACCTCCCCTGCGCTCTCGTATTCGCCGTTGACGGTGCGGCCGCCGCCGCGGGCGCGCAATTGCACTTCCAGCACCAGCAGCTCGTCCTCCTTGATTTTCTGGCGGAACTTGTCGAAAACCTCGCCAAAGAAGATCACCTCGTTGCTGTCCGAGTCGTCAGCCAGCATGATGACGCCCATCCGCCCGCTCGACGTGTTCTGGATGCGCACCCCCATCACCACGCCCGCCACCCAGTAGGTGCGGCCCGCGTAATCGTTGGGCGACAGCGACGCGAGCTCGCCGACCCGCGTGCGGGTGAAGCGGCGCACCTCGTCGCGGTAGATGTTGAACAAGTGCCCGCTCAGGTAGAAGCCGAGCGCGAGCTTCTCGTTCTGCAGCCGCTCCTTGGTGCTCCAGCGCGGCGCTTCCACGAGCGCGGGCCGCTGCGCGGCTTCCGTGAGATCCCCGAACAGGCTCACCTGGTTGACGGAGCGGCTTGCCTGCTCCGCGCTCTCGAGCGCCATGCCGACGGAGGCCAGCAGCCTCGCGCGGTGGTCGTTCACCGAATCGAAAGCGCCGGCGCGGATCAATGACTCCACCACCCGGCGGTTGACGAGCCGCTTGTCCACGCGGTGGCAGAAATCGAACAGGTCCTTGAACGGGCCCCCTTCTTTACGCGCAGAGAGGATGGAATTGATCGCGGCCTCGCCCGTGCCCTTGATGCCCCCCAGCCCGTAGCGGATGGTCTTCGCGTCCACCGGCTCGAAGCGGTAGTTCGATTCGTTGATGTCGGGCGCGCGCAGGGTGATGTCGTGCGCCTGCGTATCGTCCACGAATTGCTTGACCTTGTCGGTGTCGTTCATCACCGCCGACAGGTTGGCGGCGAGGAACGCCGAGGCGTGATGGGCCTTGAACCAGGCGGTCTGGTAGGCGACCAGCGCGTAGGCGGCGGCGTGGGAGTTGTGCACGATCAGGCCGTTGGCGACGAAATTGTGGTCATCCTCGACCTCCAGGTCGTATACATCTTCGACACCAAGCGGCACGATTTCTACCACGGTGTCCCAGTACACGTCCGACGTTGCCAAATCACGCAGTCCATCGTCGTTGAAGTATGCGGCGAGCCTGCCGACGGTGGCACGACGGAACCCGCGCTTGCCTACCGACCCCCGACCGTAAAACTCCCTGACCGATACACCGCTTTTAACTTCCAGTTCGCGCCACGTCAGTCCCGTCTTGATGCGCGCTGCATTAGCCCGGAGACGTACCGCGGCCGGCACCGTATCCTTGCTGCTGACGCCACCTTGCACTACCCCTAGGCGCGCCTTCAACGCCTGGATCTGCGCATCGCGCCCAACACAATGCGGTACGACGCGCTCGACAAACCGCCGCACGCTGTCTTCGCCAAGCAGATACACGGCGTAACCGGGACGCAATCCTCCTCGATACTTGAATTGTTTCTTGTGGATGCGCGCGACGATGCCAAGCCGCAGCAGAAGATCCTGCACGTCACGCGCCAAACCCTCCGAACTGGTGGCGTAAAACGGCACTGTATCCGACGGCCCGATGATGAAGCCGTCGCCCGACCACATGCGACCGAGCAGCAACGCGATATTCTCATCGGCAAGTGTGAACACCGAGCCCGGAATGCGCTTCCGATCGGCGCGGCGATTGAGCAAGTCAAGCTGTTGCGCCCACAAGAACGCGCCGCTGCGAACGGGCTGCTCGTCCTGCGCGAGCGCGGCGTTGCCTTCGGTCGCGTTCCATGGCCGCTGGCCCCTACGGAAGCGCGTATCGCGCCCCGTGGAAAGGCACACCTCCGAGCAACCGTTGGCACGCGTCGCCACCCTTCCAATCGTGTTCGGGAAGCAGCTCGCGGCGCGGGTGAAGTCGGCAATCAGCGTGAAATCGTTGTTGTAGTAATACAGGCAAGTCGGATGACAGGTATTACCTTCCGAAAGCAGACCTCCGAGCACGATCAGTTCGTGCTCCGGCCAGCGCACCGTGCTCGCCACGTCAAGTCTGCGTGGCGCGGCAATACGATCACCGGGCGCAAGATCACGCAGCGGGATCCAGCCATCGAGCGTACGCAGCGGATGGTTGTCGGTCGCGACGATGCGACGGCCCAGAATGGTGCGGAGCTCGAAGGTCGGTCGGCGGCCGTTCCAGACTACGCCATGCACAATGCGCGGCCGCAAACGCCAGTCATCCCCGAGCGAATGCACGACTAGATCGAGCTGCCTTCGTCGCTCGAACAACTCACGAACGGTGCAGCGTGCACCTGTGCGCGCATCTTGTACCTCCGTCGAACCCACGACACACTTGTTAAACCCGTAGCCCGCGAACTTTTCCATCAGGTCGAACAGCTCGTGGGCCTTGCGCGCGCTGACCTCGTTTTTCGCCGAACCCGACACGAAGCTGCTGCGGTGCTGGGCCATCTCCTCGGGCAGCTTCTTGCCCATCGCGCGCCGCAGCAGGTCCGCGCTGCCCAGGCTGTAGCCGCCGATCACCTGCGCAATCTGCATCACCTGCTCCTGGTACACCATGATGCCGTAGGTGGGCTTGAGTATCGGCTCCACCCGCGGGTCCGGGTAATCCACGCGCCCGCCGTGCTTGCGGCGCACGAACTCCGGGATCAGCTCCATCGGCCCCGGCCGGTAGAGCGCCACCAGCGCGACGATATCCTCGAACCGGTCGGGCTTCGCGCGCGCGAGGAGATCGCGCATGCCGCGGGATTCAAACTGGAATATCCCGGTCGTGTCGGCCTGGGCGAATAATCGGTACGCGGCGGGGTCGTCGAGCGGGATCTCCTCCAGCTTCAGCTTCGAGGCGGGATCGAGCTGGCGCACGAAACGCAGCGTCCAGTCGAGGATGGTGAGCGTGGTGAGGCCGAGGAAATCGAACTTGACGAGTCCGACCGCCTCGACGTCCTTCATGTCGAACTGGGACACCACGCTGTCGGACCCGTCCGGCGCGTAGAGCGGGCAGAAATCGGTGAGCTTGCCCGGCGCGATCAGCACGCCGCCCGCGTGCATGCCGACGTTGCGCGTCAGCCCCTCGAGCTGCTCGGCGAGCGCGAGCAGCTCGCGGACCTCCTCCTCGTTCTTCTCCCGTTCCTTCAGCTGCGGCTCCTCCTTGCGCGCATCGGCGAGGGTGATGTGCCGGCCCGGCTGGAACGGGATCAGCTTCGCGAGTTGGTCGCAGAACGTGTACGAGAGGTCGAGCACGCGCCCGACGTCCCGCACCACCGCGCGCGCCGCCATGGTGCCGAACGTGACGATCTGCGAGACGCTGTCGGCGCCGTAGCGGCCCTTCACGTACTCGATGACGCGGTCGCGCCCGTCCTGGCAGAAATCGATGTCGAAGTCCGGCATCGAGACGCGCTCGGGATTCAAGAAGCGCTCGAACAGCAGGTCGTAGCGCAGCGGGTCGAGATCGGTGATGCCGAGCGAATAGGCGACGAGCGATCCGGCGCCCGAGCCGCGCCCCGGCCCCACCGGCACGCCGTTCAACTTCGCCCAGTTGATGAAATCGGCGACGATCAGGAAATAGCCGGAGAAACCCATCTTCTGGATGGTCTGTATTTCGAAATCGAGCCGTTCCCGGTAGCGGGGCAGCTCGCCCGCGCGCTGCGCCGCGTCGGGAAACAGCTGCGGCAGCCGCTGCTCCAGCCCCTCCGCGGCGCAGTTGCGCAGGAAATCGTCGAGCGTGACGTTCTTCGGGGTCTGGAACTGCGGCAGGTGGGTCTTGCCGAGCTCGATCACGAGGCTGCAGCGCTTGGCGATCTCCACGCTGTTGGCGAGGGCCTGCGGAATGTCACGGAACGCCTGCCCCATCTCCGCCTGCGTCCTGAAGTACTGCTCGGGACTGAAGAGCTTGGGCCGGCGCTGGTCGGAGAGCGTATAGCCCTGGGAGATGCACACGCGCGCTTCGTGGGCGCGGAAATCGTCGCGCTTCACGAACTGCACGGGGTGCGTCGCCACCACCGGCAGCTTCATCGTCGAGGCGAGCTTGAGCGCGCGCTGGACATAGTTCTCGACCGGCACGCCCGCCGCCCCCGTGACCGCCGCGCTCTTCCCCAGCCGCTGCAACTCGAGGTAAAAGCGGCCGGGGAACAGCTCGTCCCATTCGCGGGCCAGCCGCTGCGCCTGCTTGGGGTTGTCCACCACCAGCGCCTGCCCCACGTCGCCGTGGTGCGCGCCGGAAAGCGCGATCAGGCCTTCGGTGCCGGCTTCCGCGAGCCAGCCCTTCTTCAGCTCGGGCCGGCCGCGATACTGATTAGTACGGTAGGCGCGGGTAAGCAGGTCGCACAATTTCAGGTAGCCGGCCCGGGACTGGCACAGCAGCAGCATGCGGTAGGGCTTGTCGCGGTCGGCCTCGCTCTCCAGCCAGAGATCACAGCCGATGACGGGCTTCACGCCCTTGGCGCGCGCCTCCTGGTAGAACTTGACCAAGCCGAAGACGTTGGAGAGGTCGGTCAGAGCGAGCGCCGGCATGCCGTCGGCCGCCGCCGCCTCGATCGCCTCGTCGATGCGGACGATGCCATCTACGATCGAATACTCGCTGTGCAATCGCAGATGAATGAACGATGGCGCCATTTGGCTATTCTACGTCGCGCTACGCGCGCCTGAGAAGCGTGATTCGTGAATCGTGATTCGTGATTCGAGTTTTCTCGCCAAGTTGCTGGAACTCTCGCGTCGCTCCCGCATAGGCGGGAGCCCAGAAAATCGCTGCTAGACGGACCAACGACTTGCTAGATTCCCGCCTTCGCGGGATTGACGGTTTCGCCAATCACAGTGGGGAGATCCTTATCATCTGCCAACCCTTCCGCCAACAGGGAAGAGGGGATCCGGCATATCAGTCGAATCACGACTCACGAATCACGACTCACGCCCTTCCGGTCACGCGTCAGCGTGACGATAGGACGCCGGCAATCACGCTGGCGGCAAAGTCAGCCCGGCCGCGCGGTTCCATCAATGGCGCGAACTTCAGGTACTCCTTCACCGCCTTGACGGCATCGAGCGGCTGGGAGGAGACGGTTTCGGCGAGCGTGGCCGCCCGGGCTTCCAACTCGCCGTCGGGAACCACCGCGCTCACCAGCCCCATGGCCAGTGCCGAGCGGGCGTCGATTTCCACGGTCGAATAAACCAGGTAAGCGATCGATCTCGCGCCGAGCCTGTTCAGGGCCGCCATTGCCAGCGTGGGCGGCAGGCCTTTCGTCATTTCCGGCAGCCGGAAGCGGCTGCCCTCCCCCGCCAGGGCGATGTCGCACGCCCCCGTCAACGCGCAACCGAATCCATGCGCGGCCCCTTGCACCACAGCTAGCGTCGGCACGGGCGCCTCCATGAGCGCCGTATAGAACTCAACAATGGGACCGGCCATCCTCTCGCGCAGCTCCAGCGCGCTGGGCGGGCGCCCGCCGCGCCCGGCCTCCGGTGCCGTCTGGGGATCGCGCCCCTTGCAGAAATCCGCGCCTTTCCCGGACAGCACCAGCAGCTTCGTGTCGCCCGGCACGCGCTTCACGGCCTCCGAGAGCGCGAGAACCATTTCGGTGGTGACCAGGTTGCCGCAATCCGGCCGATTCAGTTCGATGCGGTAAACGGCGCCTTCCTGGCGCACGGTAATATCTGGGACCATAACTGGTGATTCGTGGTTCGTGGTTCGTGGTTCG
>CAYYZZ010000148.1:0-6494 GCA_964476235.1 uncultured Streptomycetaceae bacterium
CGCCCGCGAGCCCCGCGCCGACGATGATGGCACGGCGCTCGCTCCACTGCGGCATTGCGGGCGCGGCGTAGCGGGACGGGCGGCTTGGCGCAAAGCGCGCCGCGAGCATGTCGCGCTTGTGGCCGAAGCCGGGGCGCTTCTCGACCGCGAAACCGCTGGCGGCGAGCGCGTCGCGGACGCCGCGCGCCGCCGTGTAGGTGGCAAGCGTTGCCCCGGGCTGCGCGAGGCGCGACAGCGCTTTCAGCGCCGCGAGCGTCCACATCTCGGGATTCCGGTCAGGCGAGAAGCCGTCCAGGTAGAACGCGTCGGCGGCGAGCCTCAGTTTCGGCAGCACGTCGATGACGTCGGCGAAGGCGAGGGTGAGCGTGACCCGCCCGTCCTCGAAATGCAGCCGGTGCAGGCCGGGCAAGGGCAGCGGCCAGGCGGACTGCAATTCGGCGGCGAGCGGCGCGAACTCCGGATAGCGTCCGTGCAGCGTTGCCAGTCCCTGGCGCGTGAACGGGTGCTTCTCGACCGACACGAAGTGAAGCCGTTGCGGCCGCGCGGAATCGGCCCGCCACGCCTGCCAGGTCGCCAGGAAATTGATGCCGAGGCCGAATCCCGTTTCGAGCAGGGTGAACGCGCGCGCACCGGCCCAGCGCGCCGGCAGATCGTTGCCGCCGAGAAAAACGTGCCGCGCCTGGCCCGGCCCGGAATCGGCGCTGTGATAAACGTCGCCGTACTCCGGTGAGTACGGCGTGCCCGTAGCGTCGAATGCGGGTGTCGCGGGAACGATCGGAGAGCGCATCGGCGGCCGGCGGTCTCAGGTGCCACGCTCGCGCAGGAAATCAGCGAGGATGCGCCCGGTATGGCCGCGCGATTGCCGCGCCACGGCCGCGGGAGCGCCTTGCGCGACGATCTTTCCGCCGGCATCGCCGCCCTCGGGCCCGAGGTCGAGGATCCAGTCGGCCTCGGCCATCACGTCGAGATTGTGCTCGATCACCACCACGGTGTTGCCGCCGTCCACCAGCCGGTGCAGCACGCGCGTCAACTTCTCGACGTCCGCCATGTGCAGCCCGACGGTGGGCTCGTCGAGCACGTACAGCGTATGGTTGTTCCCCCTCACCCTAGCCCTCTCCCCCCAATCGGGGGAGAGGGGAGCATTTTCTTGTGCAGACCCAATGGCCCCCTCGCCCCGCGTCGCGGGGAGAGGGTTGGGGTGAGGGGCGCGCACCTTGGACAGCTCGGTCACGAGCTTGATGCGTTGCGCCTCGCCGCCGGAGAGCGTCGGGCTCTGCTGGCCGAGGGTGAGGTAACCGAGCCCGACGTCCTGCAGCAATGTCAGCGCATGGTGGATGGAAGGATGGACGGCAAAGAACCCGGCCGCCTCGTCCACGTTCATCGCCAGCACTTCGCCGATGCTCTTCTCCTTGAAACGGATCGCCAGCGTCTCCGGGTTGAAACGCGCCCCGCGGCATGCCTCGCACGTCACCTTCACGTCGGGCAGGAAGCTCATCTCGATGCGCTTCAACCCCTGTCCCTCGCAGGTTTCGCAACGCCCGCCCGCGGTGTTAAAGGAAAAGCGCGAGGCGGTGTAGCCGCGCATGCGCGACTCGGTGACTTCCGCGTAGAGCCGGCGCACCGTGTCCCAGAAGCCGACGTAAGTCGCGGGGCACGAGCGCGGGGTCTTGCCGATCGGCGTCTGGTCCACTTCCAGCACGCGGCCGACGGCCTCCCAGCCGGCAATGCCGCGGCAGCCGGCCAGCGGCAGTGATGAGTGATGAGCCCCGTTAGAGGCCGCGCCTCTAACGGGGTGAGTGATGAGTGATGAGTCAGCTCCGCGTTCAACAGCTTTTCCGTCTGCCTTCCGCCTTCTGCCCTCATCCTTCTGTGGGCGCGGCGCGTCGCGCCGCGCGGCGACCATGCGCCGAAGGTTCTCGTAGAGCACGTCGCGGGCTAGCGTGGATTTGCCCGAGCCGGAGACGCCGGTCACCACCGTGAAGCGGCCGAGCGGCACACGGATGTCGAGGTTCTTCAGGTTATGCAGGGCCGCGCCCGTTACCACGAGGGAAGGGGTATCGTTTTTCACCGGGCGTCGCGCGTTCAGCGGGTGCCTGAGCGGCTGCGCGAGGAAGCGGCCGGTCACCGAGGCGGGCGCGCGGATAAGATCGGCGGCCGAGCCCGCTGCGACGACCTCGCCGCCGCGGTTTCCCGCGCCGGGGCCGAGGTCCACCACGTATTCCGCGCGGCGGATGGTCTCCTCGTCGTGCTCGACCACGATCAGGGTATTGCCCTTGGCCTGCAGCTTCTCGAGCGTATCCAGCAGCACGCGGTTGTCGCGCGGGTGCAGCCCGATGGTGGGCTCGTCGAGGATGTAGGCGACGCCGCGCAGGTTGGAGCCCAGCTGCGCCGCGAGCCGGATGCGCTGCGCCTCACCGCCCGAGAGCGTGGGCGCGGCGCGGTCGAGCGCGAGGTACGACAAGCCTACCTCGCCGAGGAAAGCGAGCCGGCTTCTCAGCTCGGCCGCGATGTCGCGCGCAATCTGCGCCTCTCGACCCTCGAGGCGCAGATCAATGAAGAACTTTTCGATAGCCGACACTGACAACCGGCTCAGATCGGCAATGGATTGGCCTCGGAATCTTACGGCCAATGCAGTCGGATTAAGCCGATCCCCTGCGCACGTTGCGCAGGGGGCGGCTTCGCCCTCGTACCACTCGTTCCATCCGATCTCCTCGCCCGATTGCTCCTCGTTGAAGCCCGAGAGCTTCAGGCCGGTGCCATAGCAGCTCCCGCACCAGCCGTGACGGGAGTTGTAGGAGAACAGGCGAGGATCGAGCTCGGGGAAGCTGGTGCCGCAGGAGGGGCAGGCGCGCTTCACCGAGAACACGGTTTCCGTCATGCGCGCAAGCGACGCATCGCGCTTCGCCATCGCGTGCTCGAGCGCTTCCAGCGGCGCGATGACGTGGACGACACCCTTGCCGTGGTCGAGAGCGCGGTGGAGCGCCGCCCGCAACGCCGCCTCGTTGTCGGGCGCGGCGCGCACGTCGGCGACCGGCAATTCGATGGTGTGCTCTTGGAAACGCGAAAGCCGCGGCCAGCGGTCGGTCGGGATGAACTCGCCGTCCACGCGCAGATGGGTATGGCCGCGGCCAGCCGCCCATTTGGCGAGATCGGTGTAGTAGCCCTTGCGGTTTACCACCAGCGGCGCGAGCAGCCCCGCGCGCGAGCCGCGGTAGTCGCTCACGATACGCGCCGCGATCGCGTCGACGCTCTGCGGCTCGATCGGCACATCGCAGTTCGGGCAGTACTGGGTTCCGAGCTTCATGAACAGCAGCCGCAGGAAGTGATGGATCTCGGTCAGCGTCGCCACTGTGCTCTTGCGCCCGCCGCGGCTGGTCCGCTGCTCGATCGCGACGGTCGGCGGTATGCCGAAGATGGCGTCCACGTCGGGGCGCGTGGCGGGCTCGACGAACTGGCGCGCGTAGGCGTTCAGCGACTCGAGATAGCGGCGCTGCCCTTCCGCGAACACCAGGTCGAAGGCCAGCGTGGACTTGCCGCTGCCAGAGACGCCGGTCACCACGGTAAAACGGTTGTGCGGAATGGCGACGTCGATGTTCTTCAGGTTGTGCTCGCGCGCATGATAAATCTGAATAGCGTGATTCGTGAGTCGTGAGTCGTGAGTCGTCTCGCGCAGCTCCGTGGGCGGCTCGGCCGCGGCGGCGGGGACGAGCGCCGTCTCGTATTCGCGCAGGGCTTTCCCGGTGTGCGAGGACGGGTGCGCGGCAATCTCGTGCGGGGTGCCGGTAGCGACGATTTCGCCGCCGGCGTCGCCGCCTTCCGGGCCGAGGTCGATGATCCAGTCGGCGGCGCGGATAACGTCGAGGTTGTGCTCGATCACGATCAGCGAATGCCCGGCGGCGAGCAGCCGACGGAACGCCTTGAGCAATTTTGCGACGTCATCAAAGTGCAGACCGGTCGTGGGTTCGTCGAAGAGAAACAATGTCCCGCGTTCCGTCGCCCCCGCGGAGGCGGGGGTCCAGGCACGGGCGCTGCGCCTAGATTCCCGCCTTCGCGGGAATGACGGTCTTTGCGCCGCGTCGGCAAGATGCCCCGCCAGCTTCAGGCGCTGGGCCTCGCCGCCGGAGAGCGTCGGCACCGGCTGGCCGAGCCGCAGGTAATCGAGGCCGACGTCGGCGAGCGGCCGCAATGCGCGCAGTACCTCTGGGTGCTCGCGGAAAAACCCGACGGCTTCCGTCACCGTCATGTTCAGCACATCCGCGATCGATTTTCCTTTGGCCCCAGATTCGGAATCCGTTGATTGAAACTTCGCTGCCGGGCGGAGTTTCACCTCGAGCACTTCCGCCCGGTAGCGCGTGCCGTCGCAGTCGGGGCAGCGCAGGTACACGTCGGAGAGGAACTGCATCTCGATGTGCTCGAAGCCGTTGCCGCTGCAGGCGGGGCAGCGGCCGTTGCCCGAGTTGAAGCTGAAGGTGCCGGCGGTGTAGCGCCGCTCGATGGACGCGGGCGTCGCGGCGAACAGCCGGCGGATGGCCTCGAACGCCCCGACGTAGCTCGCGGGATTCGAGCGCGTGGTGCGCCCGATCGGCGACTGGTCCACCATCACCACCTCGCCGAGGCGCTCGTGTCCTTTCAGCGCGCGGTGCTTCCCGGGCGCCTCGGTGGGCTTGCCCTTCGCTTTCAGCAGCGCTGCATAGAGCACGTCCTGCATCAGCGTGGATTTGCCCGAGCCCGACACGCCGGTGATGCACACCAGGCGCTCGAGCGGTATCGTCACGTCGATGTTCTTGAGATTGTGCTCCGAGGCGCCACGGATCTCGATCCGTGGCGCCTTACGAAGGTCGAATGCACGAGAGGGAACACCTCGCCCTGCTGTCTTGCGACCGGACAGGTAATCCGCGGTCAACGTGCCGGACCTCTTGAGCATTTCCGGAGTGCCGTAACACACGATGCGCCCGCCACGCTCGCCCGGGCCCGGGCCCAGGTCGAGGATGCGATCCGCGGCGAGCATGATCTGGGGGTCGTGCTCGACGACGACCAGGGAATTGCCCGCGCCGCGGAGTTTCTTCATGACGCCGATCACGCGGCCCATGTCGCGCGGATGCAGCCCGATCGAGGGTTCGTCGAGCACGAACAGCGTGTTGGTGAGCGAGGTGCCGAGCGCGGTGGTGAGATTGATGCGCTGCACCTCGCCGCCGGACAGCGTGCGCGACTGGCGGTCGAGCGTGAGATAGCCCAGCCCGACCTCGCAGAGATAGGAGAACCGCGCGCGGATGTCGGTGAGCAGCAGATCGGTGGCCTCGTCCAGCGGCGCGGGAAGGCGCAGGTTCTGGAAAAACGCCCGCGCCTTCTCGACCGGCAGCAGCACGAGATCGTGCAGCGTGAGTCCCGGCAGCCGCGCGAGTGTGTCCGTGGCAAACTTCATGCCGTTCGGCAACAAGCGCTGATCCGCCTTGAGCACCGCGTCCGCGCCTTCCTTGGTCCCCAGCCTCCAGGCCAGCGCCTCGATCTTCAGCCGCGCTCCGCCGCAGGCCTCGCACGGCGTGTAGGCGCGGTAGCGCGAGAGCAGCACGCGCACGTGCATCTTGTAGGCCTTGGTTTCCAGCCACTTGAAGAAGCGGCCGACCCCGTACCAGCTTCCCGGCCAGGATTTCCTCCAGCTTACCCAGCCGGGATCGCCGTCGATCACCCACTGGCGCTGCTTCTCCGCGAGCTCGCGCCACGGCGTATCCAGCGGCACGCCGCGCTTCTTTGCGTATTGAACGAGATCGTCGTTCCAGCCGCGGTAAGACTCGGTGCGCCACGGCCGGATCGCGTCCTCGCGCAGCGTCTTCGATTCATCGGGCACGACCAGCCCGTAATCCACCCCGATTAAGCGCCCGAAGCCGCGGCAGGTCTCGCACGCGCCGACCGGCGAATTGAACGAGAACAGGCTCGGCGTCGGCTCGGCGTAGTGGATGTCGCAGTCGGGGCAGTGGAGGTCCGTGGAGTATTTCCACACCACCCCGCCGCCCGCTTCGCGTTCGGCACCCCTCCTCAGTGAGGAGGGGAGCTTATCCTTCTCCCCTCCTTTCAAAGGAGGGGTGGCACCGGCAGGTGACGGGGTGGTTTCGGCGAGGACGTAGATGTTGACGCGGCCCTGGCCGACCTTGAGCGCGGCTTCGAGCGCTTCCATCACCCGGCCGCGGCCGGCCGCGCCGATGCGGACCCGGTCCTGGGTCACTTCAATCAGGTCGCCGCTTTCCGCGTGTATGTGGGCGTAACCCTGGTGTTCGAGCAGCTGCATCACTTCCGCGCGGGAGAAGTTCTTCGGCACGGTCACGGGGAAAGTGATGACGGCTCGCGGATCGCCCGCGGCTTGCGCGCGGGCGGCGAGGTCGGAGAATATCGAATCGGGCGTGTCGCGCGAGACGCCCCGCCCGCAGCCGCGGCAGCAGAGCTTCGCGGCGCGCGCGAACAGGAGCTTCAGGTGGTCGTTCAGCTCCAGATCCCATTAA
>CAYYZZ010000149.1:0-6476 GCA_964476235.1 uncultured Streptomycetaceae bacterium
GTATCGGCTTGCCGGCGGCGAGCGCCTTCTGGCCGATCTCCGGCAGGCGCCAGGCGTCTTTAGCGCCCTCGAGATAACCGGCAATGATGTCCGACTTGGGATCCTGTATGAAGTAATCAATGAAATCGAGGGTAGATACCCCGATTTCATTGCCGGTGGTCACCATCTGGCGGAACGGCAGGCCGCCGTCCTTGGATGAGAGGTTCATCACCGAGAAGCCGAAGCCGCCCGACTGCGAGACCATGCTCACGCGGCCCGGCTCGTAGTCGGTGAAAAACACCGAGCCGAAACCGGCGAACACCCCATCGGCGACGTTCATCATGCCCTGGCAGTTGGGGCCGATCACGCCGATGTCGTGCGCGCGCGTGATTTCCATCAGCTGTTGCTGCAGCTTCACGCCCTCGCCGCCCATCTCGGAAAAGCCGGAGCTGAAGATGATCACGTACGGCACGCCTTTCGCGCCGCACTGCCTGAGCATGTCCGCCACGCGCGAGGCGTTGACCAGGATCAGCACCAGGTCCGGAGTCTCCGGCACCTCGGCGAGCGAGGGATAGCATTTGACACCCGCAACGTCCTGGTAGCGTGGATTGACCGGGTAGAGCTTGCCCTTGTAGTGGTGCGACTGCAGATGCTTCAGCGGCTGCCCGCTGATGGTCATGAAGTCCTGCGAGGCGCCGATGATGGCTATCGAGCGGGGATTGAAGAAGCGTTCGAGGTCGGTCCGCATTTCCTGTGGCCGGAATTCATGCCGCGCGCCCGCGTGGCGCGCTGGAGAGCCGCAATCATATCAGGGTCGCGCGCCGCCGCGCCGCATGGAAACCACGCCGGGAAAACAGCGTGCCCCGCCGGCGGCGTGAGGTCGGCGGGGCCGGTTACACAGTGTTCAGTTGACTCGGCTGAACTTCTGCAAGCGCCGTCCGAAGCCCGCCTCGCCCGTATAGAGATTTCCCTTCGAGTCCGTGCCGAGGTTGTGGAGTGACCGGAACTCACCCGCCTGGCGGCCGTGGCGGGCAAAGCTGCCGAGGTGCTTGCCGTCGTTGCGGGACAGGATATGGATCTGGCTGCTCTGGCCGTCGGCAAGAAGGATATGGCGCTGCGCTGGATCGGGCGAGAAGACGAGATCGGCCGTGTCGGTCGCGGGTAACCGCAACCCGATGAATTCGGTCAAGAATGTTCCGTTCTTCTGGAACACCTGGATGCGATTGTTGCCCCGATCGCAGACGTAGACCAGGCCGTCCTTCGACAGCCGCACGCAGTGCACGGCATTGGCGAACTGTTTCGAAAGTGGCGAGGAAGGGCTGTACGCAGGCGGCTTGTCGTCGCTCGGTGTGCCGCCGTACGCGCCCCAATGCCGCTTATAGGCACCGGTCTTCGCGTCGAGCACCAGGATCCGTTTGTTGCCGTAGCCGTCGGCGATGTACAGCTCGTTCGCGGCGACGTCCACCTCCATGTTTGCCGGGCGCCCGAGCTGAGTCCTGCTGGCGCTGCCTTCCGACTTGCCGGGCTTGCCGATCTGCATCAGGAATTTCCCGTCGCGCGTGAACTTGAGAATCATGTGGTCCGCGTTATCGTTGCCCGCAACCCAGACGTTGCCCTCGGAGTCGACGTAGAGGCCGTGCTCGTTTTTCGGCCAGTCGTAGCCCTGTCCCAGACCGCCCCAGCCGCGGACGAAATTGCCTTCCGGGTCGAACTCCATCACGGCGGGTGGGGCTATACAGCAGCGCGTCGACGCTACATCCGGCTTTGCAACCTTCTCGTCGGCCAGCAGCGTGTTCGGCCGGTGGAGGATCCAGACGTGATCGCGGGTATCTACATGAAGTCCGGCTATCTGACCCATGATCCAGTTGTCCTTGAGCGGCTTGGGCCAGAACGGGTCCACCACGAATTTCGGGCCGTCGGGCACGCCCTGCGGTGTAGCGCCTTGCGGCACGAGCTGTGCGCAGCCGATGGCAACAAGAATTCCGGCTAGCAACGCGACGATGACACGGGTCTTCTTCATGATGGACTCCCCGAATTGACGGTCGTGAACGACAGGTCTTTCCCGGTGACGCTGAATTATTGTTGTGCGGTTATGTTAGGCGCGGCGGACAGGCTCGGCAAGCGCGCCGATTGCGCGTCCAAGTTCTCATCGTGGAGTGGGAAATTGACGCGCCGTATTGGAGCAAGCGAGGAGCGAGTGGTATCATCCGACTCGTTTTCTGCACCGCAAAGCATCGAAAGACCACATCGTGAATACCGCAACCATAACCACCGCCCCGCGCTCCTTCAAGGACGTCTGGCTGATTTCCGCCGGTCACGGCCTCACGCACTGGTACACCGCGACCTTTTTCCTGCTGCTGCCGCTGATCGGCAAGGAGCTCGGCCTCTCCTACACCGAGATCGGCCTGATCATGACCGTCCAGCACGCCGTGGGCGCGATCTCCAACCTGCCGGGCGGCATGGTCGTGGACATGATCGGCAAGATGGGCTACCTGATGGCGGCCTCGCTGTTCTGGGTCGGATTCCCGTACGCGCTGATGAGCCTGACGGACAGCTACTGGATGCTGCTGGTCTGTGTGGCCCTGGTCGGCATCGGCAACAATATCTGGCATCCCGCCGCGATTTCGGCACTCGCGCACCGCTACCCCAACCGCAAGGGGCTGGTGCTCTCGTTTCACGGCATGGGCGGCAACGCCGCCGACGCGATCGCGCCGCTGGTGGTGGGCGCGCTGCTCGCCTGGTTCACCTGGCGCACCGTGGTGGTGATCAACATCGTGCCGGGCATCGTCATGGCCACCATGATCCTGGTCATGCTGGGCGCGTTTTCGATGTCCGCGTCCCACGGCGAGTCGATCAACGCCGGCGGAAAAAAACGCAGCATGACGGATTACCTGAGGGAGTTCGGCAGCCTGCTCAAGAACAAGACGCTCATGCTGGTATGCGTGAGCTCGGCCTTCCGCACCATGACGCAGACCGGGCTGCTCACCTTCCTGCCGGTTTACCTCGCCTACGAGCTCGGCTATTCGCCGTTTCTGGTCGGCGTGTGCCTGACGGTGCTGCAGACGGCGGGTTTCGTCGCGAGCCCGATCGCCGGGCATCTCTCGGACAAGATGGGCCGCAAGCGCATCGTCATCTCCAGCGCGCTGCTGACCGGCGTCATGATCGCGGCCATGGCGCTCGCCGGCAAGAGCCTGCTGTTCGTGGTGTTCATCGCGCTCGTCGGATTCTTCCTGTATGCGATGCGCCCGGTGCTGCAGGCCTGGGCCGTCGAATCCACGCCGAAGCACCTGGCCGGCAGCGGCGTGGGGCTGCAATTCGGGATCACCGCGGTGGGCGCCAGCATCTCGCCGGCGCTCTTCGGCATCATCGCCGACGCCTACGACATCCACACCGCCTTCTTCTTCCTCGCCGGCACCATCATCGCCTCCAACATCCTCGTCTTCTTCATGCCCGCCGACGCGGCGAAGCAGGCGAAGCCTGCGGCCGCCTAAAGGCAAAAGACGGGAGGGCGTGAGGGCGTCAGAGCGCGAGAGCGATAAGATCCGCGACGACCTCCCGGTTTCTCGACCTCCCGATCTCCCGCTCTCCCGATTTCACGGGTTTTCAGTCGATTCGGGCTCCCGAATCCTTAACCGCCTTCGCCCATTTCGCGACCTCGGACTTGATGTAGGCCGCGTACTCGGCGGGCGTGGTGGTCCACGGATCGGCGCCCTGGTCGCTCAGGTACTTGCTCATCGCGGGCTCGTTCACGATACGCACCACCGCAGCATTGAGCCTGTCGACGACCGCTGCCGGCATGCCGGCCGGGCCGACCAGGCCGTTCGCGCCGCTCGCTTCGAATCCCGGGACACCCGACTCCGCGATCGTCGGCACATCGGGCAACGCAGCGATCCGCTTCGCCGTGCTCACAGCCAGGGCGCGCAGCTTCCCCGATTTCGCGTGCGGCACCGCGGAGGGCGAGGTGGCGAAGGTGAGCGCGACGTGACCCGCGAGCAGGTCAGTCATCGCCGGCGGCGCTCCCTTGTAGGGGACGTGCACGATGTTGATGCCGGTCCTCGCCTTGAACATCTCGGCGGTAAGGTGCGGCTGGCTGCCGTTGCCGGCCGAGCTGTAGTGCAGCTCGCCCGGCCGCTTCTTCGCGTAGGCGATGAACTCCTTCACCGTCTTCACCGGCACCGACGGGTGCACGGCGAGCACCTGGGAAGTCGCCGCGATCAGCGTGATCGGCGTGAAGTCCCTCACGGGGTCATACGAGAGCTTGCTGTAGAGGCTGGGATTGATGGTGTGGATGGTGGAAGCGCACAGCAGCGTGTAGCCGTCGGGCGGCGACTTGACGACGATCTCGGCGCCGATGTTGGCGCTCGCGCCGGGACGGTTGTCCACGATGACCTGCTGCTTCCACTCCTCGGTGAGCTTCTGCCCGATCGCGCGCGACAGGATATCGGAAGTGCCGCCCGCGGGGAACGGCACGACGATGCGGATCGGCTTGGCCGGATAGGCCTGCGCCCACGCGCCGGGCGCGAGTATCGCAGCCGCTATCTGTGCCAGCCCTGCTACCACCCATGCTCCATACCGGGTTTTCACTTTGCTCCTCCTCGTCTCGGTCGGCGTCACCGATGATATACCACGGTCTGCTATCCTTCATGGAAACCACCCGCAGGAGGCAGCGCGATGGGAGCTTGGGAGCGCAAGCTGGGAATCATCGTCCCCTCGTGGAACACGGTAATGGAGTACGAGGTGCAGCGTATGGCCGACGGCGCCATGTCGGTCCACACCGCGCGCATACCCCACACGGCGGACACCGAGGAGAAGCTGCTGTGGCTGGGCACCCAGGCGCCCGCGGCGGCTGGCCTGCTGGCCCACGCCAAGGTGGACGTCATCTGCTACGGGTGCGCGGCGGGTGGATTTCTTAAGGGGCCGGTCGAGGACCGGGCGCTCGGCGCCAAAATCGAGAAGGAGACGGGAATTCCGGTAGCGGTTTCCTCAGCCGCAGTGGCCGAGGCGTTGCGCGCGCTCGGCGCCACCCGCATCAGCCTGGCCTCGCCCTACGCGCCGTGGCTCAACGAGCGGCTGCGTCAGTACCTGACCTCAGCTGGCTTCGAGGTGATGGCGATGCAAGGGCTCGATACGCAAAACCATTCGGCGGTAACGACGGAGCGCATCGAGGCGCTGATAACGGAAGTAGACCGCCCGCAAGCACAGGCGATTTTCGTCAGCTGCTCGAACTTTCCGACGCTCGGGATCATCGAGGCGATGGAGCACAGGCTCGGGAAACCGATCATCGCAAGCAACCAGGCGTCGATGTGGAAGA
This sequence comes from uncultured Streptomycetaceae bacterium, assembly GCA_964476235.1. Classification (GTDB taxonomy): domain Bacteria; phylum Pseudomonadota; class Gammaproteobacteria; order Burkholderiales; family SG8-41; genus SG8-41. The sequence goes on from CAYYZZ010000149.1 coordinate 5,291, forward strand.
TGCTGCGGCTCGTGGGCGACAAGCGGACGGTTCCCGGCGCGGGACGGCTCTTTCGCGACGCGTGAAATACCAGTTGAACCGCCAAGATTCGGATCAAACCTCTTCGTTTCCCTGCTTGTCTCGTTCCTCTTGGCGTCTCGACGGTAAAGAGTTTCAGGCTTCGACGTGACCTGGCGCCCGCAGCGTGAGATCGAGATCATCGCCGGCACGCCGCCGGGCGGCGGCCTCGACCGCGCCGCGCGCGCGCTGCTGAAAGCCATCGAATCGAAATGCCTGCTGGAGGTCCCGGCGCGCGTCAACAACGTGCCCGGTGACGGCGCGCGCAAATGTTGGGTCACCATGGACCAGCGCCCGGGCGATCCGCACGTCGTGTCGATCAGCTCGGTGAACCTCACGACCGATCACCTGCTGGGCGCAGCCCCATTCCGTCACGAGCGGGCATTCACGCCGCTAGCGATCCTCTATACCGAAACCATCGCATTCGTCGTCCATGCCGGTTCGCCGCTGAAAACCGGCGCCGATCTGCTCAAGCGGCTCGCCACCGATGCCGGCTCCGTCACGGTCGCGCTCTCGACCTCGCTCGGCAATCCCAACCATATCGCGCTCGCGAAGGTGGTCCGGCACGCGGGCGGGGATGCGAGAGCGCCGAAGATCCGGGTGTTCGACTCGGCGATCGACGCCGTCGCCGATGCCGCCTGTGGCAACGCTGATGTAGCCGCTGTCACCGCTGCGAGCGCCGTCAAGGAACTCGACGCGCGGATAATGCGAGCGCTCGCCGTCTCCGCGCCCGTGCGGCTGCCCGGCCTCTACGCGCAGACGCCAACGTGGCGCGAGCAGTCGGTGGATTGCGTGATCGGCTCTTGGCGCGGTGTCACCGGCGTTCGCGGGATCACGACGGGACAAATCGCGTTCTGGGAAGGCGTGCTGGCGGCCGCCGTGAACACAGCGGAGTGGAACGCCGAGCTGGTCCACCACTACTGGACTCCGATGTATCTCGACGGTGCGCGCCTGCGCGAGCACCTCGAGCGCGAGCGCACGGAAATGAAGACGATGCTCGGGGAGCTGGGACTGCGAGCAGGGACTGATCTAAAGCCAGTGATGAATTATGAGTGATGAGTGATGAGGGAAGAATAGTTTGCAGTTTGCAGTGGGCAGTTTGCATGGATTAGTTGGCAGTTGACAGTGG
>CAYYZZ010000150.1:0-6319 GCA_964476235.1 uncultured Streptomycetaceae bacterium
GAATCACGAGGAAGGGTTCGCTCAGCTTCAACCAGGGAGGAGTAGTCATGCTCGAACTCAAGAAAGCGGCCCTCGCGTTGCTGCCCGTAACGCTGGCCTCTTTCCCTGCTGAGGCACAACAGGCAACCTCGGGCGGCAAGCCCCAAGTTCTGCAGGAAGTCGTGGTAACCGCCACCCGCGTCGAGAAGGACAGCTTCGACCTGCCGGTCTCGATCGACCGTGTCGACCGCGGCGTCATCCGCGAGGACAAGCCGCAGGTCAACCTGTCGGAGTCGCTCAACCGCGTGCCCGGCGTCGTGGTGCAGAACCGGCAGAACTACGCCCAGGACCTGCAGATCTCCTCGCGCGGATTCGGATCGCGCTCGACTTTCGGCGTGCGCGGGCTGCGCCTGATCGCGGACGGCATCCCCGCCACCATGCCCGACGGGCAGGGACAGGCAGCCACCTTCAGCCTGGGCTCGGCCGACCGCATCGAGGTGATGCGCGGGCCGTTCTCCAGCCTCTACGGCAACGCCGCCGGGGGCGTGATCCAGATTTTCACCGCCGATGGGCCGAGCGAGCCGACGCTCTCAGGCGGCCTGTATGCGGGCAGTTACGACACTTACAAGCTGAGCACGCAGTTCGGCGGCACGAGTGGGCCGCTCAACTACATAGGCGATCTCTCGCGCTTCGAGACCGGCGGCTATCGCGACCACAGCTCGGCGCGGCGCGATCATTTGAACGCCAAGATCAAGTACGACGCGGGTGAACGCGGCGTCTTGACGCTGGTGATCAATTCCCTCGATCAGCCGGAAACCGAGGACCCGCTCGGACTGACGGCTGCGCAGGTCGCTGCGAACCCGCGGCAGTCCGGCACCAACGCTCTTGCCTTCAACACGCGCAAGAGCATCGCCCAGAGCCAGCTCGGCCTCACCTACGGACTCTCGGTCACGGCGTCCAACCGCATCGAAGCGCGCGTCTATCAGGGAGACCGCCAGGTCACGCAGTTCCTCGCAATCCCGGTCTTCGTGCAGAATGGACCGCGGCATTCGGGCGGCGTGGTTGATCTAGATCGTGGCTACGGAGGTATCGGCGCGCGCTGGACCCATAGCAACGACATTGCCGGCGGTCCGTTCACGGCCAGCGTCGGCCTCGATCACGATCGCATGGAAGAGCGGCGCACCGGCTTGATCAATAACTTCGGCGTTTCGGGAGCCTTGAAGCGCAACGAGGACAATACCGTTTCCAATACGGACTTTTACGCGCAGGCGGAATGGCGTTTCTCCCCGCGCTGGAACCTGCTCGCAGGCCTGCGCCACAGCCGGGTCAACTTCGAGTCCACCGACTACTTCATCACGGCGCAGAACCCGAACGACAGCGGCGAGCTCGAATTCGTGCGCACGACGCCGGCTGCCGGCATTACCTTCAAGCTGACTCCCGGCGTCAGTCTCTACGGCAATCTGGGAAAGGGTTTCGAGACGCCCACCTTCGCCGAGCTCGCCTACCGGCCGGACGGCGTCACCGGCCTCAACTTTGCGCTGCGGCCCGCGCGTTCCCTGCACCGGGAGATCGGCGTGAAATCAAGGCTCGGCGACTCGATGCGGCTCAATCTCGCTGTCTTTCGCATCGACGTGACCGACGAAATCGTCGTGGACCGCGCGGAAGGCGGTAGAACCACGTTCAAGAACGCGTCCAAGACCAGGCGCGAGGGGCTGGAACTGGCCTGGGACGGCCGGTTCGCCCACGGTTTCGAGGCGGCTTTTGCGTACACGCTGCTCGATGCACGATTCGAACAGGCGTTCAGCAGCGGCTTGCCGCCGGCGGCGGTGGCGGCGGGCAGCCGGCTTCCCGGCGTACCGCCGCAAGTCCTCTATGGCGAACTGGTATGGCGTCACGCGCCGGCGGGCTTCCACGCCGGGGTGGAAGCCCGTCACAGCGGCAAGATCTACGTCAACGACGCGAACACCGAGTCAGCAGGCGCCTATACCGTCTGGAACCTGCGCGCCGGCTTCGAGCAGCGCGGCCGCAACTGGCGGATCTCGGAATTTGTGCGTGTCGACAATGTGACCGACCGGCAATACATCGGCTCGGTCATCGTGGCGGAATCCAACGGCCGGTTCTACGAGCCGGCCCCCACGCGCAACGCGATGGTCGGGGTGCAGGCGAGCCTGCAGTTTTGAGTTGATAGTTGGCAGTTATCAGTTGGCAGTAACTGCATACTGCCCACTGCAAACTGCAAACCACGCGCTCATCCGCGCGCGGCGGCGCGTGATGCGCGACCGATGGCGGTATTCACCGCGGGCATCACTTTCTCCGCCATCAGCTCCATCGAGCGGCGGGCGAGCTTCGGGTCGACCCAGTCGTGGCCGCAGTAAAGCAAGGTGCCGAAATCGCCGACGGTTTCGCGGAAAGCCAGCAACTGGTCCACCACGCTGTTCACGCTGCCGCAGATCACCAGCCGGTCGAGCAGGTAATCCACCGTCACGGCCTCATCGGGCATCTTGAGATCGTGCTTGTAGATATCCGCCTGCCCCCGGCTCCGGCGCTTGGTCAGCAGATTCCAGTAATAAAAACCATAGGCACCGTCCGGGTCATGGGCATAGCGACGCGCCGTGGCGTCGTCATCCGCCACGAAGATGCTCTTGCATACCCGCCAATCCGCCGGGTCCGCCTTGCGTCCGCCCTGCTCGCATCCCTTGACGTACATCGGCCAATGCGTCGCCGCCCAGACCGGCTGCAGGAAGTTCGCCGTTATCGGCTGCCAGCCGCGCGCGGCGGCGGCCACCACCCCCTTGGAATACGGCACGACGACCGTCACGACGATAGGCGGGTGCGGCTTTTGGTACGGCTTGACCATCACGCCTTGCCCTACTTCGCGTAACAGGGTCTTTTCGGTGCTGATGTTCCAGAACCGCCCCTTCAGGTTATAGGGGGCGTCCCCCGCCCAGATCGCCAGTATCTGGTCGATGGACTCGACGAACATCGCGTTGCGGTCCAGCTCGAGATTGCCGAAGACTTCCTGGTCGGAGCGCAGCCCGCCCGGGCCGATGCCGAACACGAAGCGCCCCTCCAGCATGTGGTCCACCATCGCGACGTGCGCCGCGACCAGGGCGGGATGGCTGTTGGGCAGGTTGACCGTGCCGCTGCCCAGCTTGATTTGCTTCGTGTCGTGCGCAAGGCTCGCTATGAAAGTGAGGCAAGACGGGATGGACTCGCACACATCCGTCACGTGCTCGCCGATATACGCTTCGCAGTATCCGAGACGGTCCGCCAACAGCACCGCCTCGCGGTCCTCCTTGAGGGTCTGCGTGTAGTTCCGCCCCGGCGGATGCATGGGCATGGTGAAGAATCCGAGCTTCATTTAGAACCCATAAAGCGTGAGTCGTGATTCGTGAGTCGTGATTCGACCCAAGAGCCGAAAATCAGCGCAAGTAAGAAACAAAGCCGAGATAAACAGGACCGGCGTCCTCCCTGTGATGAGGCGAGCCTAAGTTGTCGCCCCATGGCTGTCAAATACGCGGGCGTATTAGGATTACGCCAAGTGCGGTAATCTCTTGCCCTGTCCTGCCCGGGAATGAGGTAGGCAAGAGAAGACCAGGGAATGAGGATGAAGGCGATCGAGATCCGCTCTCGACTCACGACTCACGACTCACGATTCACGGCCCTCAAATGACCGTCGTCGCCCGATTCGAAGTACACCACTCGCAGTTCCTCGACCCGCACGGAAGAGCGGTGCAGCCGCTGCCGGCGTTCGCGCAAGACGCGAAGAATCTCGTCGCGCTCTACCGCTGGATGGTGCTGATGCGCGCTTACGATACGAAGGCGATCGCGTTGCAGCGCACCGGCCAGCTCGGCACTTTTGCTTCCCTGCTTGGCAAGGAGGCGGTCGAGGCCGGCGTCGGTTCCGCGATGGCGAAAGACGATGTGTTCCTCATGACCTACCGCGAGAATGGCACTCAGCTGATGCGCGGGGTCACGCTGAAAGAACTGTTCCTCTACTGGGGCGGCGACGAGCGCGGGTGTGATTATTCCGGGCCGTGCAAGGATTTTCCGATCTGCGTCACCATCGCCGCGCACGCCACCCACGCGGCCGGCGTCGCTTACGCCATCAAGCTGAGACGCGAGCCGCGCGTCGCGGTCTGCGCGCTCGGCGACGGCGCCACCTCGAAAGGGGATTTTTACGAGGGCCTCAACGCCGCCGGCGCCTGGAAGCTGCCTGTCGTATTCGTCGTGACCAACAACCAGTGGGCCATCTCGGTCCCGCGGGCGAAGCAGAGCGCAGCGCAGACCCTGGCGCAGAAGGCCGTAGCCGCCGGCATCGAAGGCGCGCAAGTCGATGGCAACGACGTCATCGCGGTGCGCCACGCGATGGACCTGGCGCTCACCAAAGCACGCTCGGGAGGCGGACCGACACTGATCGAGGCTCTGACCTACCGGCTCTCCGATCACACCACTGCGGATGACGCCTCGCGTTACCGCAGCCCTGACGAGCTTGCCGCGGCATGGAAGCTCGAGCCGGTCCTGCGGCTGCGGACTTATCTTGTGGAGAACGGCGCGTGGGACAGGGCGAAGGAGGACGCCCTGCTCAAGGAATGCAATGAACAGGTGCAGGCCGCGGCACAGGCCTACCTCGATACGCCTCCTCCGACCGCGGAGCAGATGTTCGACCACCTCTACTCGACGCTACCGGCGGCGCTGCAGAAGCAGCGCGCCGCTGCGCTCGGCGAAATTGAGAAAGCGTGACATGGTACCGCGTGACGTGGTGCGGCGTGACGTGATGGAGCGTGACTCGAAACGCGGTTTAGGGTGCGCGCGTTACCGGATTTGGGTTCGAATCACGAATCACGAATCACGACTCACGCCCTTTAAGGCATATGGCTCAGATCACACTTGTTGAGGCAATCAACCTCGCGCTGAAGCACGAGATGGGGCGCGATCCCGATGTCGTGGTGCTGGGCCAGGACGTGGGCGTGGACGGCGGCGTGTTCCGCGCAACGCTCGGCCTCTCCGAGCGCTTTGGCCCGGAGCGTGTCATCGACACCCCGCTGGCGGAGGCGCTCATCGCCGGCATGGCGATCGGCATGGCGGTCGAAGGCCTCAAGCCGGTGGCGGAAATCCAGTTCTCCGGCTTTGCCTATACCACGATAGACCAGATCCTCAATCACGCCGGACGCATGCGCCACCGGACCCGGGGCCGACTGTCCTGCCCCATGGTGCTGAGAACGCCTTGCGGCGCGGGCATCCACGCGCCTGAGCATCACTCCGAGAGCCCGGAGGCCATGTTCGCGCACATCCCGGGCATACGGGTGGTCTATCCTTCGTCGCCGCGGCGCGCCTACGGCCTGCTGCTCGCCGCGATCCGCGACCCCGACCCGGTGATATTCCTGGAGCCAACCCGCCTCTATCGCCTGTTCAAGGAAGAAGTAGCCGACAACGGCGAAGCGACACCGCTCGATGCGTGCTTCACCCTGCGCGAGGGCACCGACGTGACGCTGGTCAGCTGGGGGCCGATGGTCCCGGAAACGCTCGCCGCCGCCGCCGACCTTGCCGAGCAGGGCATCGCGGCCGAAGTGCTCGACGTCGCCACGCTCAAGCCGCTCGACATGGATGCCATTCTTGCCTCGGTCGCCAGGACCGGGCGCTGCGTTGTCGTCACCGAGGCGCCACGCACGTGCAGCTATGCTTCCGAGATCGCGGCGGGTCTCGCCGAAGAAGGACTGCTCAACCTGCTCGCGCCGGTGCAACGGGTGACCGGGTACGACACCGTCGTGCCGTTCTCTCGGCTGGAGCACCAGTACATCCCGCACCAGCGGCATATCGTCGCAGCGGCGAAGAAGGCGTTGTCGTTTGCCTAGGAATTTTTGCCGCAAAGGCGCCAAGACGCCAAGGAATGCAATTGAAACGCAGCCCTCCTGGACATTTCGAAGCCATGCGCAGGAATGTCATGCTGAGGATCGCAAGATTACGCGAGGTATCTTGCTTCAATTTGATTGAGTGCCTGTTTTCTTGGCGCCTTGGCGTCTTGGCGGCTAATTCAGGTTCTGTATAGAATCGAACGTCATGAAAATTTTCAAGCTGCCGGATCTCGGCGAAGGCCTGCAGGAAGCCGAGATCGTCAAATGGCACGTCAAGGTCGGAGACGATGTCAAAACCGACGTGCCGATGGTCTCGGTGGAGACCGCCAAGGCGGTGGTGGACATCCCCGCGCCCTACCCCGGCAAAGTCGCCAAGCTCTATGGCAACCCCGGCGATATCGCGCATATCGGCGCGCCGCTGGTCGCCTTTGAGGGCGAGAGCGACACGCCGGACACCGGCACCGTGGTCGGCAAGGTCGAGGTCG
>CAYYZZ010000151.1:0-6316 GCA_964476235.1 uncultured Streptomycetaceae bacterium
AGCGGACGGGGTGGTTGCGTCGCACGATCTGCTCTTGCTGGTCACGCGGTTTCGTAATTCTTAATAATTGTCCCCTCGAGCCTCGGATTTCGTGCCGCGTCCCGGCCTGCCTCATCGACCCGTGACGGATTCTCGTCAGGATTTTGTCGGCCTTGGCGCCGACAAAATCCTCAGGCCACGCCGCTGCCGATTGCCCGTTTTCCCTCGATACCCGCGCCCGCCTCGATACCAGCGGCTTCGAGCAACGCCGTCAGCTCGCGCGTGGAGCCCAGTTTCTCCAGCGATTCCAGCGCGCGGCACGCCGCCGCCACTGCCGCGGGCGCCAGCACGCGCGCCGCGCAGTTCTCGAATTTTGCCTTCATGTGTTCGTACGCGATGGCGTTGTCGGAAGTCCTGCCGAGCGGGCGGTCCACCTTCTCCGTGAACGACCTGCCGTCGGTGAGCGTGATCGTCACCTCGGCGTCAAACGGATCGTCGACAGCGAACGGCTTGCCGGAATAGGGCATCGCGCGCACCCGCTTCAGCAGGTCGCGCACCGCCGGCTCGCGGTGAGCGTCGCCCTCGAAATGCTCCAGCACGACCTTGCCGTCGAGAGCGGCGCGCGCCACGCAGTACTGGACGCTGAACTTGGCCGCGAGCGGGCTGTCGGGATCGGGGCGGTCGGTATGCGCGAGACCCTGCATGGGCGTGAGCGAGTCGATGCGCGCCACCGCGCGGGCGTCGAACGGGCCGTGGCGCCGCACCAGGTTGAGCGTCGCCTCGACGGCGGAATGCGTGCTGTAGCAGCACGGGTAGAGCTTGTAGCTCGCGCCCGGGTTCACGATCTCCCAGTTGCCCCAGCCTTCGAGCGCGCGGGCCGCATCAACCTTGCCCACGCCGAACAGGTTGAAGAAGCCCTGCTTGTGTTCGAACGCTTCGGAATTCGCGGTGTAGCCCTTGCGGGCGAGCAGCGCCGCGAACAATCCGCCGCGGGCGCACTGGCCGGCATGCAACGGTTTCGTCATGGTGCCGAAATTCGCCTTGTGGCCCGCCGAGAGCGACGTGGCGAGCGCGAGCGCGGTTTCGGTCTGCGCGGCCGTCAGCTTCAGCAGTTTCGCGCAGGCCGCGGTCACCGCGAACACGCCGAGCGTGGCGGTGGGATGCCACCCCTTCTCGGAATGCGCGGGATTGACGCAGCGCCCGATGACTGCGCCCACTTCGTATCCGGCAGCGTGAGCGAGGATGAGATCGCGCCCGCTCGCGCCATGCGCTTCGCCCGCGGCAATGATGGCTGGAATCACCACCGCCGACACGTGCCCGCCGAGATTCTTGGCGGTATTGTCGAAATCGAGCGCGTGGGCCGCCACGCCGTTGATGAGGGCGGCGTCGAGCGCGCCGGTGCGCCGGTTCGAGCCGAAAATCAGGGAAGGACCGGCGCCGAGCGGTAACTCGAGCGTTTCCTCGACCAGCTTCGGGGCGTCTTCGGTCGCGCCGGCGAGGGCAACGCCAACCGTGTCTAGCAGGGCGATCTTGCCCCAGTGGACGGCTTCCGGTGGAAGATCCTCATAACGCATCGCGACGATGCGTTCAGCGAGTTGGCGCGCCAGGCTCATCCGCTTCGTCCGGTCTCGAGGGGCTTTTGACTATATCACGGCAGGCGAACGGCGCGTTGCCGCATCGTGGACGGCTTGGTATCGCAAGCTTTACGCCATAAAATGCCGGCACATCCGAACGGGAGAACGAACGTGGACACAGGGCTCAAGGGCAAGACGGCGCTGATCACCGGCGCGAGCCGCAACCTCGGCCGGCTGGCGGCTATCGCTTTCGCGCGCGAAGGCGCGAACCTGGCGATCTGCACCAGCGCGAAGATGAAGGAACTGGGCGAGGTTGCCGCGGAGGCGCGCGCGCTGGGCGCCAAGGTTGTCGCGGAGAAGTGCGATGTGACCGACAGTGCCGCGGTCGCCGCTTTCGTGAAGAAGACGCGCGACCAGCTCGGCCGTATCGACGTCGCCGTCAACATCGCCGGTTTCCGCGCCGAGAGCAAGTTCCTGGAGGGCAGCTTCGAGGAATGGACCCGCGCCATCGCCGTCAACCTGACCGGGCCGTTTCACGTCTGCCGCAACGTGCTCCCGTCGATGATCGAGCGCCGTTGGGGCCGCATCATCAATATTTCCGGCATCTCGCCTTACCTGGGAGGCGGCGCCACCAAGGCCATGGTCAAGCTCGGCATCGTCGGCTTCACCCGCGGGCTCGCGCGCGAGTTCGCCGAGCACAACATCACCGCGAACTGCATCGGCCCGGGAACCATCGGCCGCGGGGAGCGCGACGCGCACGAGAGCGAGAAGGAAGTGCGCGCGTGGCAGCCGATACGCCGGAAGGGCCGGCCCGAGGAAGTCACCTCGCTCATGCTGCATCTCGCCAGCGAGAACGCGGGCTATACCACCGGGCAATGCTACCTGGTGAACGGCGGCGCGTACTTTCAGTGACCGGGGGGAAGGCGGATGAGGGGATATGAAGCCCGCATGAAGCGGGGCATCGCGCTGCTGAAAAAGCTGGGGCCGCGCGGCAAAGGGTTGATGGTGCAGAAGCAGCTCTACCCGGACCTCTACGAGCTGACGGTCGGTCACCTGTTCGGCGACATCTGGACCCGCCCCCATCTCACCCTGCGCGAGCGGCAGATCGTCACCCTCGCCGTCAATCTCGCGCTGGTGCGCCCGCGCGGCACGCCCCCGCATTTGCGCAGCGCCCTCAACCTCGGATTCACCAAGGAGCAGATCATGGAAATAATCATCCATGCGGGCGCCTACGCCGGCTGGTCGGCGATGGGCGACGCCGCACACCAGTTTGCCGAAGTGCTGGCGGATATCGAGCGGGAACGGAAGAAATCGCGGAACGGGAAAACAAGATCCGTGAAGAAACGGCGGCGGTAATCCCGCTCTTATTGAATTTCAGTGATCCCCGCCTGCCTGATCACTTTCGCCCACTTCCTCAGCTCGAATGCGATCCACTTCTCGAATTCTTCGGGCGTGCTGACCCTCACCTCGGAGCCCTCGGCACGGAGACGGTCGCGCATCTCCGGGGACTGAGCCGCCTTCACGGTCTCCTCGTTTAGCCGGCGCACGATGTCGCGCGACGTTCCCGCCGGCGCCAGCAGGCCGTAGAGCTGCACGACCTCATAGCCCGGAAGACCGGATTCCTCGATCGTCGGCACGTCCGGCAGCACGGAGGAACGCTTGAGGCTGCTGATGCCGAGGGGCCGCAGCCGGCCGGCGCGGATGGCGGGCACCGCCGGAAGGATGTTGCTGAACATCTGGTCGGACTCGCCCGCTATCACGGAGAGCGTCGCCAGCGGGCTCGCCCGGTACGGGACGTGCACCATGTCCAGGCCGGCGGTCATCCTGAACAATTCCCCTGCCAAGTGCGAGCTGGACCCGTTGCCCGCGGAGGCGTAGGTGAGCCGGCCGGGCCGCGCCTTCGCCACTGCGATGAGCTGCTTCACCGACTTCGTGGGAACCGACGGGTGCACCACCAACACGTAAGCCGCGGAGCCGAGCAGCGAAACCGGAGAAAAATCCCTCTGTATGTCGTACGGCAGCTTCGCGTACAGCGCCGGCGCCACGACCATGAGACTGCTGGTGCCGACGAGCAGCGTGTAGCCGTCGGGCGCGGCTTTCGCGACCACCTCGGCGCCGATGCGCCCGCCGGCGCCCGCGCGGTTGTCGACGACAACCTGCTGGCCGAGGGCGGGACCGAGCCGGGCGGCGAGCGTGCGCCCGACCAGGTCCGAGCCGCCGCCGGGCGCCGAAGCCACGACGAGGCGCACGACCTTGGACGGATAGCCCTGCGCCTGCGCGCCGCCCGCGAGGCAGGTGAGCAATGCTGCGATTATCATCCGCGTGGCTAGAACCGGTCTCAAAATTGGCCACGGAATCACACGGAATGACACGGACAAGAACCCGACGCGGTTAACGTCTCCGTGATCATTTAAGAATTTCCGTGTGTTTCCGTGTGTTTCCGTGGTTGAAACGGTTTTTGAGATGGCTACTAGCGTCATGGCTTGCGCGGGATTGAATTCCTGACAGCGGCAGGATAACCTGAACGCTGTAAGCAAGTGAAGCGGCGCCGCGATTCCAGATCGCGGACACGCGCGCTGCGCGGGCGGCCCGTCCGCCCTGCCTGCATCAAAAATACGGAATACTTTCCGGGGGAGTCCATGCAGCGTCTGACGATCGCATTTACCCTGGCCCTGCTCGCCGGTATTGCGGCGAGCCCGTCATGGAGCCAGTCCTATCCCGTCCGCCCCATTCGAATGCTGATCCCGCAACCACCGGGCGGCACCATGGATACGATGGCGCGCGCACTGTCTGATCCGCTCGTGCGCGAGCTCGGTCAGAACATCGTCATCGACAATCGCAGCGGAGCGAACGGCATCATCGCCGGGGAGACGCTCGCCAGGGCCGCGCCGGACGGCTACACCCTGCTCTACACGTCCGCCTCGCTCGCGAACAACCAGCTCGTGCACAAGAAGGCCACGTTCGACGTGTTGAAGGATTTCGCCCCCGTCACGCTGGCCAACACGCTTCCCGGCTACCTCATCATCGTCAACAACCAGCTTCCGGCGAAGTCCGTGAAAGAGCTGGTGGAATTGAGCAAGACTTCGCGCACCCCGGTGCATTTCGGCTCGAGCGGCATCGGCAACAGCCAGCACCTGCTGGGCGAGCTCATCAACTCGCGCACCGGCGCCCGGCTGGTGCACGTGCCGTACAAGGGCTTCGCGCTGATCGTCAACGCTGTGCTCGGCAACGAGATCCAGGTCGTATTCGGGTCGCCCACCACCGTGATCGCGCACATCAAGGCCGGCCGGCTGCGCGCGATTGCCTACACCGGGGCGCAGCGCCTGCCCAGCATGCCGGATCTGCCAACGGTGTCGGAATCGGGGATACCCGGCATGGTGTACGAGGCGTCGTGGCACGGCATATTCGCGCCGGCGGCCACGCCCCGTCCGATCATCCTGCGGTTCCAGTCCGAGGCTGCGAAGGCCCTGCACTTGCCCAAGTTGAGCCAGTTCATCACTGACTCCGGGCACACCCCGATCGGCAACACGCCGGAGGAGTTCAGGAAGTTCCTGGTCCGCTACCTCAAGGAGACCGCGGAGCAGCTGCGCATCGCCAAAGTCGAGCCACAGTAGGCGCGCCCATGGTCTGGAGCAGCGCTTGAGAATAGGCATTGCCGGCACCGTCATGACGATCCTGAATCGGCGGCGAGGAAGCGGATGTGGCGCGCGTTCGCCCCGTGCTGGAGCAATTGTGCCGCTGCATCGAGCACATCGGCCCGGCCGGCGCCGGCGCAACGATGCCGTCAATCTGGTCGCAAGACTACGGTGACGCGAACATCAACATCCGGGGACGCTGAATGAAGCTTTATTACGTGGCCATTTCGGGCAACTCGTACAAGGTGCGCATCCTGCTCTCGCTGCTGAACGTGCCGTACGAAAAGGTCATGGTCGACACCAAGAACAGGGAGCACAAGAAGCCGGCGTTTCTCAAGCTCAATCCGAGGGGGGAAGTCCCGGTGCTGGAGGACGACGGCGTCGTGCTCTGGGATTCTTGCGCGATCCTGGTCTACCTCGCCCGTAAGCACGGCGGCGAGCAATGGCTGCCAGCGGATCCCGCGGCGATGGCCCAGGTGATGCAGTGGGTCGCGCTGGCCGGCAACGAGATCCAGTTCGGCCTGCAGTACGCGCGCCGCGGGATATTGCAGGACCGGTGGACGGCGGGCACGCTGGAGCAGGGCCAGGCGATGGGCCGCGTCGCGCTCGACGCGCTCGAAGGCCGATTGAAGGACCATCAGTGGCTGGCGCTGGGATGTCCCACCATCGCGGACATCGCCTGCTTTCCCTACATCGAGACCGCGCCGGAAGCGAAAGTCCCGCTCGAGCCTTACCCGGCGGTCACCGCCTGGCTGGCCCGCTGCAAGGCGCTGCCCGGCTGGCCCGGGCGAGATTAAACGCCAATAGACAGGATTAACAGGATTAACAAGATCGAAATGTAAGGCTTGAATCCTGTAAATCTTGTAAATCCTGTCTGATTTTTTACTCTACGGCTTTGACGCCGGCCGCGCGGATGATGCGGCCGTATATCTCGATCTCGCGGTTGACGAGCTCGGCGTACTGGTCGGGCGGGCTGGCGACCACGGTCATGCCGTCGGCCGCGAGCCGCTCCTTCATCTCGGGCAGGTTCACAATTTGCGCGATCTCCCGCTGAATCCGGGCGACGACCTCGCGCGGCGCCGCGCCGGGTGTCAAGCCGTCCAAATATCGTGAATCGTGAATCGTGAA
>CAYYZZ010000152.1:0-6263 GCA_964476235.1 uncultured Streptomycetaceae bacterium
TCTGGCCACCCAGTCATGGCTTTTCGGCGGAGATTTCCTTCGCCGTCGCTTTAAGTATCTCGATGAACCGCCGCGCGGCGGGGGAGAGGTAGGCGTCTTTGCGGTGAACGACGCCGAGGCTGCGCCGGCTGGATAAATCCTTTACCCGAAGCTCCACCAGGCGAGAGCGAGATACGCCTTCCTGGAAAAATTGCCGCGGGCCGAAGGTCAGCAAGTCGGTCGAAGGCACAAGCTGGCGTCTGATCAGCATGGAGTTGACTTCCGCGACGATCCTCGGTGCAGGCAAACCCCTTTGCGCGAATGCTCGGAGCAGGTGGCCCTGTGCCGGGCCGCTATACCCGAGTACCCACCTCTCCTGAGCGAGATCGGCCAGGGTCAAATTTTTTTTTTGGCGAGCCGGTGATGTTCCGAGACAAAGGCCGCCCACTCTTCCTCAAACAGGAGCTCTTGAACCAGATCGTCGTGGCCCGTGAGGGGATTACCCGTGGCGTACAGGTCCAGTTCCCCACGGACCAATGCAGTCACCCCCGTGTCGGCCTCTATTTGCATGATCTTGAGGGTGACTCGCGGCGACTCATTCAACAAGACTGCGCAAGCGGAAGGCACCAGTTCGACTGCGAGCCGGGCACTGGCGCCGATGCGGATGTGGCCCGCGCGTCCGTGACTCAGGTCCGCGACTTCGCGCGAGATATCCTCCACGGACAATCGAAGCCGACGCGCGTGAGCGAATACTGCTTCGCCCGATACGGTCAGGTCCACACCCTTCGGGGTGCGCTTGACCAGCTTGGTTTGCATGAAGCGTTCCAGCCGGCGCAAGCTCATGCTGAGGGCGGGCTGGCTCAATCCGAGCGATTCCGCTGCCCGTCCCAGGTGCCGGTGCTCGGCTACAACAGCGAAATACTGTACGTCGCGCAGGTTCATGTTCATAACAATAATTGATCGACATGTGAAAATCGCATGATTGCGTAAATCAAACTACGATGTCAATCTCGTGCCACGGGTTCGATCAGCAGGTTTATTGTGAAAACGAGGAGGGAACCATGCCTGAACCAAGGAAAGCCTTCCGACTGGCGAGGTCCGTATTCCTGGTCGGCGCCTGCCTGGCTCAACCTTCCTACGCCCAGACCGACGCCGCAAAGGACTATCCCAACAAGCCGATCCGTTTCATAGTAAATAGTGTTGCGGGCGGTGGCAGCGATATCACTGCTCGCGCCATTGCGCAGAAGCTTTCAGAAACCTGGGGCCGCCAGCTCGTCGTCGACAACCGGCCCGGAGCGTCGGGTGCGATCGCCGTGGAATTCACCACGAAGGCAGTCCCGGACGGCTACACGATTTGCCTGATTACGTCGTCGCAAATCATCAATCCAGCCGTCAACCCCAGGATTTCCCATGATTTCACGAATGAGCTCGCCGGGATTTCGCAGGCGAGCTCCCTGTTCTACGTGCTTTATCACAGCCCCTCGGTCCCGGTGAAATCGATCAAGGAGTTGATAGCGTATGCCAAGGCGAATCCTGGCAAGCTCAATTACGGGTCGTCCGGCAACGCCAGCATGCAGCACCTGGCGTGGGAGATGTTCGGTTATATGACCGGCACCAAGCTCATCCATGTGCCGTATAAGGGGGGTGTCGCCGCGGTCGCCGCCTTGCTGGCTGGCGACCTCCAGGTCGGGTTCGCAGGCCTGGTCGCCGTACGGCCGCACATGCCGTCCGGCCGCCTGCGTGTGTTGGCCATCACAGCGACGAGACGCTCGTCCGCTGAACCGGATCTGCCGACCGTTGCGGAGGCCGGGGTGCCCGGCTACGAGGTGACCCAATGGTACGGCGTGATAACGGGCGCCAAGGTGGCTCCCGCCATCATTAGGAAATTGAACACGGGAATCGTCGAAGCGCTCAAGTCGCCCGATGTAGTGCAGCGCCTGGCTGCGGACGGATCCACCGCAACCAGCTCCAGCCCCGAGGCATTTGACGCCCACATCAAGTCAGAGATAGCGAAGTGGCGCAAATTCGTGAAGGACGCTGGGTTGGTGCTGCATTAAGGTACGGCGTCTAGCCTCGCGGTGTCTAGCCTCGGGGAGGGGGTATCCGCGGCACCTTCCTGCCGCGCCAGGCGTGAAAATAGTTGTAATCCACGGCGCGGTGCAGCCCGTGTCGCATGGCTTCGATGATGTAAGCGTCCTCGGCGTCGATGTTCTCCAGGTTCACGTCCTGCCCGAACTCGCTGATCAACCACTTGGCGATATCGAAGCGGTCGGCGCCCGGCCCGCACTCGATGATGAGGTGCTCGCTCCCGACGCCGCGCATCAGCCGGTGCAGGGTGTCGCTTCCCTGCTTGATGACGAGCGCGACGTCGCTCTTCTCGACCACAACGAGATGGGTCCCGGCTTCCAGGTCTCGATTGGCCATTTCGATCGCTTCCTCGGCGTTGAGGGGCTGGTCGGGGAACTTCTTGCCAAGCTCGGTGAACACGGTGAGCCCGTTCGCAAGCGCATGCTTGATTGCATTTAGCCGGCCACCGGGTTCAAGGTCGATCGAGTCCTCGCTTACCTCGACACCCTTGAAGCCCAGTTCCGCCACGCGCGCCATGAACTGCGGCACCTTGCCCTGCACGGCGGCGACCTCGAAGGGGATGCCACCCGGCAGCGTGTCGATGCCTGCCTTGGCGTAGAGGGCGTTCTTTTTCTTGATGAGCGCTGCGGACGCGCGCCACATGACCCCGACGTGATCGGGAATCTTCATGTGGTCAACGATGTCACCCGCCGTCTCGATCAGGGAAGCGGCGTCGGCGAGCGATTTCGACTTGTCGCTCGTGACCGTGAGCCCGAGCGTGCGCGGCTTGACGGAACGCGGCGGGCGGGCAAGGAAATCGAAGGCGGGGTGGTGCTTCATCGGACTTCCTTTCGGAGACATGCGTGGCGATCTTATGATACCGCTCGCCGCGCCGCATCCGGCACACCCGTCACGGCTTTTCGGTGGCGATTTCCTTGGCCGTCGTCTTCAGTATTTCGATGAATCGCCGGGCGGCGGGGGAGAGGTAACCACCTTTGCGATAGCTCACACCGGTACGGCGTCGCCATTTCATCTCCTCGACCGGGATTTCCACCAAACGCGGGCCCGACGCTTGTCGTTCGAGCCACAATCTCGACACAAAACACAGCAAGTCTGACGCCGCAACCATGCGCAGCTTGAGCGCGGCGGAACTGATCTCGAGCGTGGGTTTGGGAGGGGAGATGCCTTGCGCTTCGAACAACTGGCTAAAACGTCGCCGTGTGACGGAATTGGGGAGCGTCAAGGCCCAGTGCTGCGGCGCAAGATCGGCAATCGTGACCTTTTTCTGCCTTGTCAACGGATGGTTGGCCGAGGCAATTACGACGATGTCGTCATCAACCAGAGATTCCTGAACCAGGTCCTCGTCAGGTTGCACCGGGAGGGCGCTGAGGACCAGATCGAGTTCTCCGCTGCGCAGCGCCGGGAGGGTGGCGTGAGTCTGCTCGATTCTGATCGCTGCAGTTATTTTCTGGTTGGTTTTCACCAATACCTCATAGGTAGCCACCAGAAGATTTTCCACTGCGATGCTCGGGCTCGCCCCGATCCGCAGGTGGCCGACACGACCTTGTGCGAGGTCGGCGACTTCCCGCGCGACATCGTCGAGCGACAAGCGGAGCCCGCTCACTCGTGCCAGCAGCGCATTGCCCTCCGCGGTCAGTTCGACCCCCTTGGGGGTCCGCGTGACGAGCTTCGCCTGCATCGCTTTTTCCAGCCGGCGCAAGCTCTTGCTGAGGGCGGTCGGGCTCAAGCCCAGCGCTTCCGAAGCCCGACCCAGGTGCCGGTGTTCTGCGATTACCGCGAAGTATTCGATGTCGCGCAGTTCCATCTTGTGAACCGAAATTCAGGAGGCAGGGAAGACGGGATGATTGCGGTGGCCAGCGCGTAGTGTCAACATCAAATCGGAATTTCGATCGGACCTTTCAGGACGAGGAGATTTGAGAGATTTGGCGACGGGCTGCGGCCCTCTGAGCCAGTCATTCAGAGCCGCAAACGTAGGGGAGGTGCCATGTACACGTTTCGTCGCGTTATGTCTACGATATTCGTCGTAACAGCCGTCCTTGTCTCGGGATTTGCATGCCAATCGGTATCGGGGCAGGATTACCCGACCAAGGCGGTCCGTATGCTGACGGGGTCGGTAGGCAGTGGGTCGGACATGGCCTCGCGCAATCTCGGGCCGCGCCTTAGCGAACGCTGGGGTCAGCCGGTGGTGATCGAAAACCGCCCACAGCCCGTCATTCACGCCGATATCGTAGCTAAGGCGCCCCCTGACGGGCACACGCTGCTGATGGGACAGTTCTCCTCGCACGCCTCCCCGCCGAGCCTTTACAAAAAGCTCTCGTATGACCCGGTAAAGGACTTCGCGGCCATCGCGCTGGTTTCGAAGGCGCCACTGCTTTTTGTAGCACACCCCTCGGTGCCGGCTTCGAATGTTCGCGAGTTCATCGAATTCTCGAAAAAGCATCCGGGCGCGATCCGTTATGCCGCCCAATCCGGCTCCAGTAACGGTCGTCTCACAATGGAACTTTTCAGTCGAAAGGCCGGAGGACTCGACATGCTGTATGTGCCCTATAAAGGTCCGGCGTTCTCAATGAATGCAATACTTGCGAAGGAAGCAGAAGTCTCGTTTCTCAGCGTCGCGGCTGCGTGGCCACAGGTCAACGCTGGCAAGCTGAAAGCGTTCGCTATTACCAGCGAAAAGCGTTTCGCCGGGGCTCCCAATGTTCCAACCATGATCGAGTCCGGGCTGGCGGGATTCGAATCAACGCTGTGGTTCGCCGTGTTCGCCCCGGCGCGTACGCCTCCGGCCCTGATCAGCAGGCTCAACCGCGACATCGTCGAGATACTAACGACGCCTTCGTTTCAAGCGGTGACGCAAGCACAAGGCGCGGAGGTCGCACCCGGCACGCCGGAAGAATTAGCAGCGTTCGTCAAGAGCGAGATCCTGAAGTGGGGGCAGATCATCAGGGCCATCGGCATCCAGCCGGAATGAAACGAACGGTCTAATCCACGAATCACGATTCACGCCTTTCCTCTCAAGTGGGCGGTGGCCTCTTCCTCCGCCCGCGTCTTGATCTCGCGCGCCATCGGCTCGCGCATTTCTTCCCGGATGTGTCCCACCAGCCCGATCGCGCGCGCCATCACGCCGATGCCGCGGACGATCTGCCACGGCAGCCTGCAGGCTCTAATCCCAACGGCCTTGCAGCCCAATCTTGTGAATCGTCCTAATCCTGTCTATTCTGGTGCCTGGTTGCGGATTTGCAGAGCGGGCCATCATGACGATCAAAACGGAGAGAAAGTCAGTTGCGGCGGTCGCGGGGGCAAGCCCGACCCAGGTTTTATCGGAGTTCCTCGCGTCGATACGCTACGAGGATCTCCCGGAATTTGCTGTCGCGCGCACCGAGGATCTGTTCCTCGACTGGCTCGCTTCCGCGCTCGCCGGCAAGGGTTCGCGGCCGGTGCGGGTGCTGGAGCAGTTTGCGGCGCAGATGGGGCCGTCGGAGGGGCCGAGCGAGGTCCTGACTTCGCGCGCCCGCACGTCGCCCTTCTTCGCGGCGCTCGTGAACGGGGGTGCGTCCCACGTCGTCGAGCAGGACGATCTCCACAACAGCTCGGTGCTGCATCCCGGCACCGTGGTGTTCCCGGCGGTGTTCGCGGCTGCGCAGGAAACCGGCGCATCCGGCAAGGACCTGATCGTCGCCTCGGTGGCAGGCTACGAAGCCGGCGTGCGCGTGGGCGAGTTCCTCGGCCGCTCGCATTACAAGGTGTTTCACACCACGGGCACTGCCGGCAAGCTCGGCGCGGCTGCTGGCGTCGCGCGGCTCCTGAAGCTCGATGCCGGCCGGATGCAGCACGCGCTGGGCTCGGCGGGCACCATGGCGGCGGGGTTGTGGGAGTTCCTGCGCGACGCGGCGGACTCGAAACAGCTGCACACGGCGAAAGCAGCTGCTGACGGATTGATGGCGGCGTATATAGCGCGTGACGGCTTTACCGGCGCTCGCCGGATCCTGGAGGGCGAGCAGGGCATGGCGGCGGGGATGTCTGACGACGCCGACCCGGCACGCCTCACCGACGGGCTCGGCACGCGTTGGGCGCTGGCGGAGACCTCGTTCAAGTTCCATGCGTCATGCCGTCACACACACCCTGCAGCCGATGCCCTGCTTGAATTGATGCACGCCCACAGGCTGAAGGCCGAGGACGTGTTATCCGTGACTGCACAC
>CAYYZZ010000153.1:0-6259 GCA_964476235.1 uncultured Streptomycetaceae bacterium
GGCTGGCCGCGCTCGTAGCAATCCTTGATGTCGTTGATGATCGCCTGGTGCTTCTCGCGCGCTGTGCGATAGACCTGGTCCATGCGATCTTCGCGGATCATCTCCTTGTGGGTGGGAATGATCACCGTTTCCAGCCCGTAGATCTGCTGGAACTCGTAGGCCTCGGTGTCGGCCGTCCCGGTCATGCCCGCGAGCTTGCGGTACATGCGGAAATAATTCTGGAAGGTGATGGTGGCGAGCGTCTGGTTCTCTTTCTGGACCTCCACGCCCTCCTTCGCCTCGACCGCCTGGTGCAGGCCTTCCGACCAGCGCCGACCGGGCATCAGCCGCCCGGTGAACTCATCGACGATGATGATCTCGTCCCCCTGCACCACGTACTGCTGGTCGCGGTGGAACAGGTTGTGGGCTTTCAGCGCCGCGTTGAGGTGATGCATGAGGATGATGTTGGCCGGGTCGTAGAGGCTCGAGTTGGCCGCGAGCAGGCCGGCCTGCTCGAGCAGCTCCTCGGCGTGCTCGTGACCCTGCTCGGACAGGATCACCTGGTGCGCTTTCTCGTCCACCCAGTAATCGCCCGGCCCGTTCTCCTCCTTCTGCCGTACCAGCTTCGGGGAGACCTGGTTGATCCGGATGTAGAGCTCGGTGGTGTCCTCGGCCTGCCCCGATATGATGAGCGGCGTGCGCGCCTCGTCGATCAGGATCGAATCCACCTCGTCCACGATCGCGTAGTTGAGCCCGCGCTGCACCCGCTCCGAAACCTGGTAGACCATGTTGTCCCGCAGGTAATCAAAACCGAATTCGTTGTTGGTGCCGTAGGTGATGTCCGCGGCAAAGGCCTGCTGCTTGAGGTCGTGCTCCATCTGCGAGAGGTTGACCCCGACCGTGAGCCCGAGGAAGCGGTAGATCTTGCCCATCCAGTCGGCATCGCGTTGCGCCAGGTAATCGTTGACGGTCACGATGTGCACGCCCAGGCCGGTGAGGGAGTTGAGATAGGCGGGCAGGGTCGCCACCAGCGTCTTGCCCTCGCCGGTGCGCATCTCGGAGATCTTGCCGTTGTGCAGCGCGATGCCCCCGACCAGCTGCATGTCGAAATGGCGCATGTTGAGCGTGCGCCGGCCCGCTTCACGCACCACCGCGAAGGCCTCCGGCAACAGCTCTTCCAGCGCCTCGCGCCGCACCGAAGCCCGTTCCTCCTCGAGCCTGCGCGCTTGCCCGGCATCGCCATCGGCGTTGTCCGGAATCTTCGCGAGCCGTTCCTCGATGCGCTTGCGGAACTCGGCCGTCTTCAGGCGCAGTGCGCCGTCGCTGAATTTTTCCATCTGCGGCTCGATCGCATTGATCGCACGCACCTGCCGCTGATACTGCTTGAGCAGCCGGTCGTTGCGGCTGCCGAAGATCTTCTTGAGTATCGTTTGAATCATCAGCTAAACAAAAAGGGGTGGGGAAACGCCCCACCCCCCTTCAGAGTTCTGTCTGTCGAATCAGCCGGGCAACCGCAAGAACTGCACCGGGTTTGCCGGTGCTCCACGCTGCCGCACCTCGAAGTGCAGATGCGTGCCGGTTGCACGCCCGGTCCTGCCGACTTCCGCGATCTTGACGCCGCGCAACACCACGTCTCCGAGTTTAGCTATGCGCTTCGACGCATGCGCATATCGCGAAACCAGATCATTGCCGTGATCGATCTCGATCATATTACCATACTGCGGGTGAAAATCTGAGTACACCACGACGCCGCCGGCGGCCGCGAAGATAGGCGTGCCCTGCTCGGCCATGAAGTCGACGCCCTCATGAAACGCCCGCTGCCCGGTGAACGGATCGATGCGCCAGCCGTAGTTGGAGGAATACCACCCGCCCTCCACCGGCAGCATGGTCGGTATGAGTTTTTTCTTCGCGCTGTCGATCGTGAACAGCGATTCGAGTACGCCCAGCTTGTCGCCGCGGTCGTCCAGCTGCCGCGTCAGCAAATCGAGCTGGCGCGTGAAATCCCCGAGCGACAGGTCCTGCGACGGCAGCGACGACACCGCGCCGCCGCGCCCCGGAAGCTCCCCGAACGCCAGCTCCTGCGGCTTGAAGCCGGCGAGCTTGGCGAGCCGCTCGCCCAGCGTGTCGAGCCGCAATAGCTGGGCCTGCATCTGGCCGAGCTTGACCGCCATGGCATTCAGGTTTTCGCGCAGATAGGACTGGGTCTTCTCGTGCTGTTCCTGCTGGGCCGACAGCAACATCGTCTGCAGGTAGGGAACGTTGAAGTCGGAGGCCACCCGCAGCATCAGGTAATTCATCGCGGCCGCGGCGGCGACCACGGCAACCATCAGTCCCAGGCCCAGCAAAGCCATCTGCGGCAGGCCGAAGGTTATCGTCCTCGCCTTCGCCAACCGTTCGGAAACCAGGATAATATTCATTGTCTCCCTCCCGATACCCCCGGTGCCTGTCCACAAGATCGGCGATGTCATCGCCACCTCGGACAACCTCAAGGCGCTTGCGCGTCAAGCGCAACGCCTGAAGGAACTGCAGCACCTGCTTTTTGAAGCCATCCCCCCTGCGCTCGCTGCAGCGAGCCGGGTCACGAACCTAAGGTCGGGAACCCTTGTTTTATCGGCTGATAACGCGGCTGTCGCGGCCAAACTGAGGCAGCTGACGCCGCGCCTGTTATTACACGTTCGTGAACAGGCATCCGAGGTTACTGGAATCCGGGTGGATGTGCAAGTAAAACCGCACAAAATCAAGGCTGAGGACGAAGTCACGAAGCGTTCGTTACCCCCTGACGCCATTCAGAAAATTGAGAGCCTCTCGGGCGCGCTCCCGCCCTCGCCGCTCAAGTCAGCGCTCGCGCGCCTGGCGGCTAACCGCCGCCCGAAAAAAGCGGGGTGATCTCAAACCACCAGCACCAAGCGCTCGAGCACGTAAAGCGCCATGAAAACCAGCAGAAACACGAAGGCAAACTGGAACACCCGCCAGGCGAAGGCGAGGTAGCGCCGGTTGCGGGTGAAGAGGTACAGCGCGATCGAACCGGCGATGGTGATGAGGACGAGGAGGCCGATCAGCCTGAGAACGAGCATGCGGCTAGGAATTTGCCGGCCTTGGGCCCGCCAAATTCCTCAACAAAACGGCCTCCAATAACAGGCGGGAAATCATCTTCCCGTCGCCCTTCCGTGCCCCATGCCCGCAGAATTCATGAGCCCGTTGCGTGCCGAGCTGTTGGAAATCCTAGAAGGTTTCTTTTAAGGATTTTGTCGGGCCTTGCTCGACAAAATCCTCAGGCCGCCTGCGGCTGCCAGGTGAGGAAAGCCGGGGCGTCTTCCGGGCGCTCGAAGCTCACCAGCTCCCAGGACGGCTTGTCCTCGACCAGCCGCCGCAGCAGCCGGTTGTTCAACGCGTGGCCCGTCTTGTGGGCGGAATACGCGCCAATCAGCGGGTGCCCGAGCAGGTAGAGGTCGCCGATCGCGTCGAGCACCTTGTGTTTGACGAACTCGTCTTCGTAGCGCAGGCCGTCGGAATTGAGCACCCGGTACTCGTCCATGACGATCGCGTTGTCGAGGCTGCCGCCCAGCGCGAGCCCCTGCGCGCGCATCGTCTCCACGTCCTGCATGAAGCCGAAGGTGCGGGCGCGGCTCACTTCCTTGATGTAGGAAGTGGTGGAGAAATCCACGGTGACGGACTGGCGCGATTTGTCGAACACCGGGTGGGCAAAATCGATGCTCATGGTGAGCTTATAGCCGTTGTGCGGCTCGAAGCGCGCCCACTTGTCGCCTTCGCGCACTTCCACCGGCTTCAGGATGCGGATGAATTTCTTCGGTGCGCCCTGCTCCTCGACCCCCGCCGATTGCAGCAGGAATACGAACGGGCCGGCGCTGCCGTCCATGATCGGGACTTCCGGGGCGGTGAGATCGACGTAAGCGTTGTCGATGCCCAGGCCCGCCAGCGCCGACATCAGGTGCTCGACGGTGGCCACCTTAACCCCCTGCTTTTCCAGGCTGGAGGAGAGCCGCGTGTCGCCCACGGCGTAAGGCTCGCCCTTGATCTCCATGGGCGGCGTCAAGTCGGTGCGACGGAACACGATGCCGGTATTGGCGGCTGCCGGGCGCAAGGTCATGTAAACCTTGGTGCCGGTGTGCAGTCCCACGCCCGTGGCGCGGATCATGTTCTTCAGCGTGCGCTGCTGGATCACGCAAAACTCCCTGAATATTCAGGTCCTTAACGCGCGTAGTGTAACACGCGTTCATGTTGCTGTGCAAAAAAAGTGTAACCAAACGTACTGCGCTTCCCGCCGGTAAACAAGCCGACGGAGCGATGTCCTCCCCGCGCACCGCTATCGCCGCACGGTCATGATGGCCCGCGCAGTACGTAGCCTAGTCGGCTTGTTTGCGCAGGAACGCCGGGATGTCGAGCATCTCGACACCCGATTGCCGCATCGCCTCTACGGTCGCATCGCGATTGCGCTTGGAGCGCATCACCGCCGGCATCTCGAGCGCGCCATAGTCCACTTCCATCGGCTGGTTATCGGTGCCGGTCTTGGCGGCCACCACGGTGAGCGGCTTCTGCTGGCGCACCAGCGGGCGGCCGCCGAGCCCGGTCGCGATGATCGTCACGCGTAGCTGGTCGCCCAGCGCGTCGTCGTACACCGTCCCGATGATCGGATGGGCGGACTCCGCCGAGAACGCCTTGATCGTCCCCATCACGTCGTACATCTCCTGCAGCTGGAAGGTGGCCCGGCTCGCAGAGATGTTCACCAGCACGCCGCGCGCATCCGCGATGTTGACGTCCTCCAGCAGCGGGCACGCGACCGCCTGTTCCGCCGCGAGCCGCGCGCGATCGGGGCCCGCGGCCTTGGCCGAGCCCATCATCGCCATGCCCATCTCGGCCATCACCGTGCGCACGTCGGCGAAGTCCACGTTGATCATGCCCGGGCAGCTGATGATCTCGGCGATGCCGGCGACCGCCCCGTGCAGCACCTCGTTGGCGGCCTTGAACGCCTCATCCAGCGTCACCTGGTTGCCGAGCACTTCCATCAGCTTGTCGTTGGGCACCACGATCAGCGAATCGACGTGAGGCGACAGCGCTTCGATGCCTTCCTGCGCGATGCGCTGTCGCTTGCCCTCGAACGCGAACGGCTTGGTGACCACGGCGACCGTGAGGATGCCGAGCTCCTTGGCGAGTTCGGCCACGACCGGAGCCGCGCCCGTACCGGTGCCACCGCCCATGCCCGCCGTGATGAACAGCATGTCGGCGCCGGCAATGGCCTCGGCAACGCGCTCGCGGTCTTCCAGCGCCGACTGGCGCCCGACTTCGGGGTTGGCCCCCGCGCCGAGCCCCTTGGTGATGCCGGTGCCGAGCTGAAGCTGGATCTTAGATTGGTTGCGCTTCAATGCCTGCGCGTCCGTGTTGGCGGTGATGAACTCCACCCCCTCCACGCCCTTCTCGATCATGTGATCGACCGCATTGCCGCCGCAGCCGCCCACGCCGACCACCTTGATTACAGCTTCCTGAGCTTGTGCGTCCACTATTTCAAACATGGTTGTCTCCTTTCAACGAGTCAACGAATGCAAAAACTAAAAATTTCCCGTGAACCATGACTTCATCCGTTCCAGCGCGTGCTGGACCGGGCTTACATTCATGCGCGCGAGCTCGCGGCTGCGGTGCTGCTGCAGGCCTGCCAGCAGCAGGCCTACACCCGTCGAATAACGCGGATGGCGAACGGTTTCCGCCAGCGTGCCGTTGTAGCCCGGGTAACCCACCCGCACCGGCATGTGGAAGATCTCCTCGCCCAGCTCCACCATGCCCTGCATCACGCTCGAGCCGCCGGTAATCACCACGCCCGAGGAGAGCAGCTCCTCGTAGCCGCTCCTGCGCAGTTCCGTCTGCACCAGCGAGTAGAGCTCTTCCACGCGCGGCTCGATCACCTCCGCCAGCGTTTTGCGCGAGAGCTGCCGCGGCTCGCGCTCGCCCAGCCCCGGCACTTCCACCATGTCCTGGGGGTCGGCGAGCTGCGAGAGCGCGCAGCCATAGCGTTCCTTGATGTCCTCGGCGTCCTTGGTCGGGGTCCTCAGCGCCATGGCGATGTCATTGGTGATCTGGTCGCCCGCGATCGGGATCACCGCGGTGTGGCGGATCGCCCCGTGCGTGTAGACGACGAGGTCGGTGGTGCCGCCGCCGATGTCCATCAGCGCGACGCCGAGGTCCTTCTCGTCGTCGGAAATCACCGCGTGCGCGGACGCGAGCGGCTGCAGGATGAGGTCGCGCACTTCCAGCCCGCAGCGGCGCACGC
>CAYYZZ010000154.1:0-6248 GCA_964476235.1 uncultured Streptomycetaceae bacterium
CGGATCTCGTCGTCGCGCCCGATCACGGGATCGAGCTTGCCGGTACGGGCGCGCTCGGTGAGGTCGAGCGTGTATTTCTTCAGAGCCTCGCGCTGGCCCTCGGATTCGGGATTCTGCGTGGCCTCGCCGCCGCGCACCGCGCTGATCGCCTGCTCCAGCGCCTGGCGGCTCGCGCCGTGCTGCTTGAGGAGTTTACCGGTCTCGCCCTTGTCGTGGGTCAGCGCCAGCAGGAACAGCTCGGAGGCGATGAACTGGTCGCCGCGCTTCTGGGCTTCCTTGTCGGTCAGGTTGAGCAGGTTGGAGAGCTCGCGCGAGACGTTGACCTCGCCGCCCGCGCCCTCCACCTTGGGCAGGCGCTCGATCGCGCTCTTCAACGCCGCGCGCAACCCGCCAACGTTGGCGCCGGCGCGCGCGAGCAGCGACGCCGTGCCGCCGTCCTGCTGGTTGACCAGCGCGGAGAGCAGGTGCTGCGGTTCGATGTACGGATTGTCGTTACCGACCGCCAGGCTCTGGGCGTCGGCGAAGGCCTGCTGGAACTTTGTGGTGAACTTGTCGAAGCGCATGTCGCCATCGTAACTTGTTGTCCAGCGCGCGTTGAACGGCGAATTAGGGCGCGGGAGCCGCGGCTCCCGTACCCTGGGTTCGTCCGCTCAAACGGGCGCAATCAAACCGGCGCGTAAGCATCCAGATTTTCCCGCCGCGAATTGAGCGGCACCTAGGGTACGGGAGCCGCGGCTCCCGAGCCCTGGGGCTGTCCGCTCGAATGCGCGGCATTAAACCGGCGCGTAAGCGTCCGGATTTAATGGATATTGGGCGGCTTATCCGGTTTTCAAGGGCGGCATAGCCTGATTTTCAGGCATTCCAGGCGGTAGCCGCACCCCGTCGGGCATTCAGGTGGTCAGCGTGCCGCCTGTATCAGCTTGTCGGCGAATTTATGGTTGACGTCGCGGTGACCTGCTTCGTCGTTGCGCACAACAATGATGACCTCACGCAGTTTCGCATCAGCCGGCAGCTTCCAGTAGTCTATTGCGATCTGCGGCGCCGGTACGTTGGCGTAAGTCCCGGCGTCGACGCCCGCTAGGTATTCGGTGTAGCTGATGACCGCCTCTTCTTCGAAATATCCCACGAAGCGGTGCGCCGTCTTGGGTGAAATGAGATACAGCAGGAAGAAACAGTTGTAGAACACGCCCTGTGCCAGCAGGACCAGCAGGCGCTCGAACACCGATGGTTTCGCGATATGCATGAACGTCATCAGATGCATGCGCTCATTCTCGGCTTCATCGAGCAGTGTCCTTATCCAACCGTGGTCGTCCTCGAGGCGGCGCAGGCATTTTAAGTGTTGCAGCGCGCCGCCGACCATCCCGGGGACGGCCGCGACGGTTTCCAGCACCACGGCGCGATGCCCGTAGCGCCGGGCGAAGAAAATATCCGCAAATAAGCGCAGGAATTTGGTAAAGGCGTAGGCAACCCGGTCCGAGAAATCGACCGGATCGTGATGGACATTCAACGACCTGGACGCAGTCATGATGTCACCCCCTGGCGGACCCGCCTGCCGATGATTCTAACGCGGCGGCAGGATTACCGGGGGAGTCTCTCACTCGCGTTATTTTTTCTGCAAAATCCAGGCCACAACCTGTTGGAGATCGCTCTCTGATATCGCTGGGTGCGGCGGCATGGGCACGTTGCCCCAGTTACCCGCCCCGCCTTCCCGGATCTTCTTGGCAAGCATCGCCGCCGCGCCGCCGTCTCCGGCGAGTTTCGCGGCGACCTCCCTGAAGGACGGCCCCACGACGCGCTTGTCGAGCGTGTGGCAGGCGACGCAAGCGTTGGCATTGAGGAGCTTGGCCACCGGGTCATCACCGCCTCCTATGCCGTAACCCGAAGCGGAAGGGTCCGGCGGAGGCGCCGGGGTGTCGCGGTTATAGTAGGTGGCGAGGTACTCGAGGATGACCGGAACCTCGCCGGCGCCATCGGTGCGCCGCGCTCGATCATGTTCTTGATGTTGAACTCCCACTCGCCGCGGGAGAGCGGCGCGCGGGTGATGTGCTGGGCGTCGTGGCAGGTCGCGCAGCGCGCGGTGGTGAGATCCGAGCCCTTGCCGGGGATGAGCGTCTTGGCAGGCTCAGGCTCCTGAGCGATCGAAGGCGCGATCGTGACCCGCCCTAACGCGAGCGCGATCACCCCCGCCGCAGCGGCGGCCATCCACACCGATGTTCGCACCGCTCCTATCGAACGGATCAGAAACTGTTGTTACGCCGATTATCGAAACAGGTTCTAGTAACCGGAACTCATCGGCCGTGATTCCGGATTCACCACATGCCAGACTTTGCCGACGCCATCGCCGGTTTTATCACCGGGTTTCTGGTCCTTGATCCAGAGATACAACGGCTTGCCCTTGTTGGCCCACTGCTTCGAGCCGTCGTCGCGCGTGACGATCGAGAAATCGCCACCGGGCCTGGCGTCAGCGGCGGCGAACAGCGGCGGCCAATTGACGGCGCACTTGTCGTTGCACACGCTCTTGCCCGCACCCACCGGATCTTTGTCGAACGTGTATAACGTCATTCCGGCCGAATTCACCAGCACGCCCTCGGAGTACCTGACCGGGGCTGAAGCCATGGTCGCGCAGCCCGCTACAATCAGCGCGCTGCACAGAATTGCACTTACGGCTTTCATCAGAAACATAATGCACCTCCTTTATTGGACAGTTTCGTTGGTGTAAACATGCGAGCCGCCCGGAGTATTCCCGTTCCCCTAGCGGGTCTCTGCGGTGAGAGGCTTGGCGTCATTACAGGCGCTTACGCTTCGACCATGAAGCCGACGCGGTGGATGCCGTTCCAGAAATAGCCGAGGGGGTTCCACGCCGGCACGATCGGCTGCATGTTGCCCTTGTCGTCGGTCGCGCGCGCGAGCACGGTGGCGTACCCCTGCGTCCTCGGCGTGTGCTCGAAGCTGAAGACGCGCCAGGCGTACTGGTCCCCGCCGGAATTGATGGTAGCGCGCTGCCACGTCACGCCTTCGTTGAACGACACCTCGACCTTCTCGATAGCGCCCTCGCCCACCCAGGCGCGGCCCTCGACCAGCCGCGGCCCACCCATCAGCAAAAACAATCCGCACATCGAAAACGCTTATGCGCATCTTATCGGAAGAAGGCGCGAACCGCCGCGCCGCGCCGCTCCGGCGCCAATACTTGACTTAATTATAAGGTCGCTTAAAACTGCTCGTATTCGCCATGCGCGCGCGTGGTCTGGTACATCCCGCCGCTGATGCGACGGTCAGCAGAAGAAAAACAGGCATCCACCGCGCGCGTGAGCCAATAAGTCGTCGCAGTCACGGCGCGACGCAACGGATCGAAAGCAACGAAACCACGAGGGAGGAGAACCCATGGTTTACACGCAGCGAACGTTCTGGCCGCTGGTCATCGGCATCTTCATGGTGGGCTACGCCTACCTGGTCCAGAGCGGCCAGATGGAGCCCGTCATCAAGTTCCTCAACACGGGGCGCTACGTCGGCGAAATGCTCACGCTCGGCTATGCCTTCGGCGGCGTCGCGATCGTGGCGGGTCTCTGGCACCTCGTCGCCCCGCCGCGCGAGGGGCACGCCGACTACTTCGTCTCCACCATCGCGGGCGTCATGTTCATCATGCTGGTGGCCTTCGTCGTCAAGTGGGGCCTGGACCCGCTGATGGCGAATTGGGGGCGCGCCGCGCAACCCGCGCTCGGCTTCAACTTCGCCAGCGTGATGAACCTCAACTACGTGGTGATGGGTATTCTCGCAGGCATCATCGTGGTCAACGTCTTCAAGATCCCGGGCTGGGCCGAGAACGGCGTTCGCCTGTCCCGGCTGGGCCTCAAAACCGGCGTCATTCTGCTGGGCGCGCTCTACAGTTTCGCCGAGCTCGCCCAGCTCGGGAAGCTCTCGGTGCTCCTCATTGGCTTCTTTGTTCTGGGCTCCGTCTGGCTCGTGCTGATGATCGGCGTGCGGCGCAATCTGCCCAATTCGATGACCGGCGTGCTGTCTGCCGGCGTCGGCGTGTGCGGCGTGTCCGCCGCGGTGGCGGCCGCTCCGGTGGTGCAGGCGAAGTCGCTCGAAATCGCCTACACGATAGGCACGATCCTGCTGTTCGGCGTGCTGTGCATGTTCCTCTTCCCGATCGTGGGCAAGGCGCTCGGGATGGGTTACATACAGTTTGGCGCGTGGGCCGGCACCGGCATACTCAATTCCGCGCAGGTGGCCGGCGCTGCCCTCGCATTCCAGCCCGGGGGCATTGAAACGCTGAAGGTAGCCGAGATCTTCAATATCACGCGCGTGCTGTTTCTCCCGATCATCGTGGTGTGGCTGGCGATCTGGTATGTCCGGCGCGAACAGGCAGCGCAACGCGACGTCCAGCAGGTTGACGCCATGCAGGTCGTCATCAGCAAGTTCCCGATCTTCGTGCTCGGGTTCATCCTGATGTTCCTGCTGTCCTCGACCGGCATATTCGCCCCGGCACGCCACTACCAGGGATCCTATTTCGACAACAGCGAGAAGGCGCTGATGAAGAAGGATCGCTCGGGTAAGGAGATCAACAATCACCTCAAGGCCGAGGAGGTCGCGACGCTGCAGAAGGAGCTCGACAAGGTCAAGCGCGACGACCAGAAGGCCGCCCTCACGCGCCTCATCGAAAACAAAAAGGTCATGTCCGAGGAGGACGACGCCATGGTGCGCGGAGTGATCAACTCCAAGGCCCTGTCGAAGGAAGGCACCGCCGTCCTGTCCAAGGCGCACCGCGTGGTCCTGCACACGGCGCCCAAGATCGCCAAGTTCCGCGATCTCATTGCGTGGTTTTTCACGTTTGGCCTGGTCGGCCTGGGAATGCAGATCACCATGTCGTCGATCCGGCAGGCCGGCGGCCAGCCGCTCGTCATCGGCTCCATCGTGGGGGTGATCAAGGCGGTCGGATCGCTGATCGTCGTCATGCTGCTGGTTGCCGAAACCATCTAAGGCACAGGAGGAGAACATGGAAGACAAATTCGACCGCGGTTCCGCGCTGACGATTTTCCCGAGCGACCGTCATGAGGACCTCATGGCTCTCGTGCTCTCGTTCGTCATTGCGGCACTGGTCTATTTCCTGGTCTGATCCGGCCGGCGTCCAGTCCGAACCCCGGTGACTGCGCCCCGCGCGGCACCGGGGGTTTTTTGCCATGCTGAAAGCCAACCGCGTCCTGATCGCCAGCCACGGCACCCCCGGCGCACGCGCAGCGGAACGCGCCGCGCTCGAACTGGCAGCGCCAGCAGCCACGATGTTTCACCTCGTCGTGGTCCCCGACCTCTGGAAGAGCATGATGGGCGACGATTGGCTCAACAATGCGTCGACCCGCGCGGCCTACGGCCGGCACGTGGAATCCCAGCTTGCGCGGGAGATCGAGGAGCACCGGCTTTCGCTCGAGCGGGAAATCCGGGCGAGCGGCAGGCACTACGAGATGAAGGTGGTGATCGGCAAGCCCGATGAGGCACTGCTCGATTATGCCGCGGCGGTCCGGCCCGATATTGTCGTGATCGGCGCACCCCGTCCACCCGGCGTGCCAGGCCTGCGCTCCCGCATGCGGGTCGAAAAGCTCGTTGGAGCGCTCGACGTTGCGCTCGTCGTGATTCCACAACCACGATGAGCGATCCCGGGCCAGTGCCCGCCGACGCGGCGTGGGTGGTGATCGAGACGCCGCTTGTCCCCGGGGACCTCGCCGCGTTTTGCAGCGATCTCGAGAGGCTCTACCGCATCAATCCCTATCTGGAGTTCGGACTATGGCGCGGGACCGCCCCCGGCGCCTTTGCGGTGGCATTCCGCAACCTGAGCAATCAACGCGAGTTTGAGTTGCAACTGGTGCTCGAGCGGACCTCGGAGAGCGATTTCACCGTGCGCTACGACCGCGGCATCAAGCGCAGCACGCGCTTCGAGATCGAATCTGCCGCCACTGGCGGCCGCCTCAGGATCACCGACGAGTACCACGGCACGGCTGCCGCGGACACGGGTGAGGTCGACAAGAGCCTGCACGCATGGGGCGTCGCGCTAAGGGATTACCTGCTGCGGGAGCGGCGCTGGGGGTGGTGCGGCCCCTGGCGCTGGTACATGCGCCGGGTGTGGGTGCCGATGAAGCCGTCCGCCCGGCGCATCACCTTCATCATACTGATGGTGACGCTCGCCGAAATCGCGCTGATCGCGCTGGTGTTGACGATCTACTGGATCGAGCACCAGCTATGAGTTGAAACCGCCC
>CAYYZZ010000155.1:0-6237 GCA_964476235.1 uncultured Streptomycetaceae bacterium
CGGCCTTGCTCGACGCCCCGTCCCTTCGGGTTGCGGCCAGGACGGGCGTCTGCGTTGTTGCCCGGCTTGACCCTATCGACATAGGGCCTGCGCCGTGCGCCTCGCATCCATCCCGTCCTGGCCACAACGCATCACGCGCCTACTATTGAGATAGGTTCCATGCAGCCGACGGTTTTCCCCCACCCCACGACGCCGGCGATCTCCTCCTCGTTGATGCTGTTCTGCATCGAAACCACGTAGCCGGCGGGCGCGAGATACTGCCGCGCCATCGCGGTCGCCCACGCCGTGTCGTAGGACTTGGTGCAGATGACGGCAATGTCGATCGGTTTCCGGCACAGACGCTGCACGTCGGTCACGTGCAGCGCGTTGACGCGCACCGTGTGCTCGCCCTGCGTTCCGCTCAGGCTCAGCCCGTGCTCGCGCATGACCTCCACGTGCTGCGGCCACGGGTCGACCAGGGACACGTCCTCGCCTGCGCGCGTGAGATGGCCGCCCACGTAGCCGCCGACCGCACCGGCGCCGATGATGACGATGTGTTTGCCCATTTGCTGTTACGCGCAGCTGATTGCAGTTTAGCTTGCGCGCGCGCGGTTTGAGCAACCGGCGCCGCGCATGGCAATCTGCCTTCGAGTCTGTCACGATGGTTCCGCTATGTGGTCGATCCAATCTTCCGAAAATGGTTGACCAGCCATTTTCGCTGTTCATTTCCCCTCTCCGCTCGGGAGAAGGGGAAGGGGTGAGGGTCCGGGCATCGCCACGCGAGAACGGGATGCTCGGTCCTGCGAAAATGCTGTGCGTGGTGGCGCTGGTGTCCGGCGGCGCGGCGTGGGCGAGCATGGGCGTGGCTCAAGGCTACCCGACCAAGCCGATACGCATCCTGGTCGGGTTCACTCCCGGCGGGGCTTCCGACATCACGACCCGCATACTCGGACAGAAGCTGACCGAGCACTTCGGGCAGCCGGTCATCATCGACAACCGCGCCGGCGCAAGCGGCGCGATCGCGGCGCGTATCGTCGCCAGATCCGTGCCGGACGGCCACACCGTGCTCTCCGGCGCGACGAGCATACTCGCCATCAATCCGGGCCTTTCCGCCAATCTCGAATACGATCCCGTCAGGGATTTCGCGCCGGTGTCGCAGACGGTTAGCATGCCGCAGCTCCTGGTCGTGCACCCGTCGGTCAAGGCCGGCACCGTGCAGGAACTGATCGCGCTCGCGAAAGCGCGGCCGGGGGAGCTCAATTATTCGTCGTCCGGACCCGGCAGCTCGAGCCATCTCGCCATGGAGCTCCTGAAATTCATGGCGGGTCTCAACCTCGTGCACGTCCCGTTCAAAGGCAGCGGACAGTCCATGCCCGCCCTCCTCGCCGGCCAGGTGCAGCTCATCTTCGACCCGATGCCGACCTCGCTGCCGCATGTGAAGACGGGAAAACTGCGCGCGCTGGCCATTTCGACGGCCCGGCGCGCACCGGCGATCACCGAGCTGCCGACCGTTGCGGAATCCGGCGTGCCGGGTTACGAGAGCAGCTTGTGGTACGGCGTGCTGCTGCCGGCCGGCACGCCCCCGGCGATAGTCGCGCGGCTGCACAAGGCGGTCGTGGACATCCTGCGGACACCCGAAGTCGTGGAGCGCTTTTCCGCGCTCGGCGCCGATCCGCAGGCGAGCACGCCGGCCGAATTCGGCCGCTATATCCGCCAGGAGCTGGCGAAGTGGGGCAAGCTGATCAAGGCCGCGGGGATCAGGGCTGAATAGCAAATGCGTGATGGGGTACAGCCACCCACCACTCATCACCCATCACTCATCACTCATCACGCCTTTAGGAGAGACAGATGGACAAGGAACGTTACGAAAGGGGCCAGAAAGTCCGGCGCGAGGTGCTGGGCGACGCGTACGTGGATGCCGCCGCGAAAAACACGACGGATTTCAACCGGCCGTTTCAGGAACTCATCGCCGAAACCGTGTGGGGGAACATATGGAGCCGGCCGGGGCTCGACCGGCGCACGCGCGCCCTGATCAATATCGGCATGCTGACGGCCATGGGCCGCACCGAGGAAGTGAAGATCTATCTGCGCGCCGCGCCCAACATCGGCGTCACCCGCGACGACGTGCGCGAGGTGCTGATGCAGACCGCGATTTATTGCGGCGTTCCCGCGGCGCTCGACAGTTTTCACGCCGCGCAGGAGATATTCCGCGAGCAGGACGCCGCCCGCTGAGCGCCGATGAAATCCAATCAGCCACGGAAACACACGGAAATACACGGACAATGTTACTCAAGACAGCAGCCGCCGTTGCGCTAGGGGCGTTACTGGCGACGGGCGCGACCGCCCAGACGTACCCGGCGCGGCAGATCAGGTTTCTGGTGGGCTTTGCCGCCGGCGGTGCGAGCGACGTAACCGCGCGCCTGCTGTCTCCCATATCCGAGAGCCTGGGCCAGCCCGTCGTCGTCGAGAACCGGGCGGGCTCCGGCGGCCTGATCGCGACGGAAGCCGTGGCCAAGTCTCCGCCGGACGGCTACACGCTGCTGCTGATGCCCGCGGCTGATGCCGTGCAGCCGGCGCTGCGCCGCAAGCTCCCGTACGACCTCGACCGCGATTTCGCGCCGGTAGCGCGTCTCGTCTACGGGCCATGGTTCGTCGTCGTCCACCCGTCCGTGCCCGCGCGCAGCGCCAGGGAGCTGATCGCGCTCGCCCGGGCCCACCCCGGCAAGCTGAACTACGCCTCGTCCGGCATCGGCAGCTCGGCGCACCTCTCCAACGAGCTGTTCAACTCGATGGCGAAGGTGCACATCGTGCACGTTCCCTTCAAGGGCATATCCGACGGTGTCGTCGCCGTGGCCGGCGGCCAGGTCGACATGATCTTCGCCAGCATCACGGCCGCGCAGCCGCTGCTCGAGACGCGCCGTGTCAGGGCGCTCGCCGTTACTACCGGCCAACGCACCCCGCTGGCGCCTTCGATGCCGACGCTGGCCGAATCCGGCGTGCCGGGCTACGACCGCTCGGGGTGGTACGGCGTGCTGGCGCCGGCCGGCGTTGCACGCGACATCGTCGCCCGCCTCAATGCGGTCATCGTGAAGATCGTCAATGCGCCGGAAATGAAGGTAGCGTTCAACCGGCAGGGACTCGACCCCGCCACCAGCACCCCGGAAGAATTCGCAGCTTTCATCCGCAACGAGGTGGCGCAGAACGTCAGGGTGGTGAAAGACGCCGGCATCAGGGTTGAGTGATGGGAGCGCGTCGAGGGGCGGAAGAGGGGCCCCAAGAGATTCTCTTTGGGGATCTGACCCCCGGCGGCACGCAGGGCGGCCGACAAGATATGCCCAGATCTTGCGTGACCCTTTCGGAGGCCGCCGTTGGGTGATGCGTGACGCGCGGCCAGGCCGCCCGTCCGGTCACGGCCGGGACACGAAGGCGTTGCCGCGGAGGTAGAAACGCAGCAGCCGCTTCGCCCAATGGCCGGCGTAGTCGACGCCGATGCGCGGGCGCTTGACGATAGCGACGCGCCCGCCGAACCCGTCATCGGCGATGTAGAAATCGGCGCTCGTGAGGTCGTGCCCGTTCAGCCGCTTGTCGATCCCCATCGCCTTGCACAGCAGACCCGGGCCCTGGGTGCGGCCCTTGACGTTCTGCACCGGCTCCACCGCCCGCAGCAGCACCGCTGAGGCCTTGCTCTCCGCCTGCGTGACCACGTTCATGCAGTAGTACAT
This sequence comes from uncultured Streptomycetaceae bacterium, assembly GCA_964476235.1. GTDB lineage: Bacteria > Pseudomonadota > Gammaproteobacteria > Burkholderiales > SG8-41 > SG8-41. The sequence continues at coordinate 3,702 of CAYYZZ010000155.1, forward strand.
GCCGTAGATGAGGTAGACGTAGGCGTGCCCCGGCGGGCCGAACATCACTCGGGTGCGCGGCGTTAGTCCCTTTGCGGAATGCGCGGCGAGATCGTGCGGCCCGAGGTACGCTTCCGCCTCGACGATGCGCCCGACGCGCGTCACGCCGCCCGAGCGGTGGACCAGGCATTTGCCGAGCAGCTCGCGGGCGACGGCTATGGTGTCGCGGTCGTAGAACTCGCGGGGCAGCTTGCGCAGCTTGCTCACTGACCGGCCGGCGGAAAATCACTCCTTCTTGATGCCGATGGCCTGCATGAACTCGCCGAACACCGGCAGGTTCTTGTTGAGCCATTGGGAGAATGCGGCGCTGCCCATGTACGTGTCCTCGTACATGTTCTTCACCGCATAGTCTTTCCACAGGGGGCTCCGGTGCGCGCGCGCCAGCGCCGCCTCCATGACCGCGGCGACTTCCTTCGGCACGCCGGCCGGCAGGGCGAAGCCGCGTCCCGCGCCGGCGTGGATGTTGTAGCCCAGTTCCCTCAGCGTCGGCACGTCGGGCAGCGCCGCCAGGCGCTGCTGGGCGGGGATGGCGAGGATGCGCAGCTTCTTGGCCTCGACCAGGCCCATGGCTTCGCTCACGTTCTCGGTGCTGAAGTGCACGTGATTGCCCGCGACCGCGGTCATCGCATCGCTGCCGCTCTTGAAGGAGACGTACTTGAACTTCGCGCCGGTTTCCTTTTCCAGCAGGTACAGGAAATAGCGCGCCGTTCCGGTGGCCGAAGCGATGCCGTCGATGATGCCCTCGGGCTCGCGCTTCGCCGCATCGAGCAGCTCCTGGAAGTTCCTGAACTTCGAATCCGCCGGCACCGTCACCGACTGGAGATCGAAGCCGAAGAGCGCGAGGGGGGTATAGATATCGAGCCCGAGGCCGAGCTCCGGACGGTGCGCCGCGCTCAGCACGATGGAGGTTGCGACCGAAAGCAGATAGTACGGATCGCCGCGCTTGCTCTTGAAGAAGGTGGCCGCCACCACCCCGCTTCCTCCCGGCCGGTTGACGATGGAGAACGGCTGCGGCAGGAGCTTTTCGCGAACGCTGATCTCGGCGAACAGCCGCCCGAAGATGTCCTGGCCGCCCCCGGGGTTGGTGTGGATCACCATCTCGATCGGCCGGGTCGGATACGATTGCGACGCGGCTGTGACGGACGCGAGCACCGCCACCGCGCCCGCCAGCGCGATGCCCAGCTGATGCATGCAACGGCGTTTGTTCATGGTCAACTCTCCTCCGATTCGTGTTCGCAACACGTAGTACCAATTGGCTGTTTCAATAATGATCGAAACAGCCCCTGATTCAGGGGAGCATGAGGGGAGTTTCCCTCATATTGTTCCCCGGCTATGCTACGGCTTTCGCCTTGCGCAGCGCCGCGATTTCCGCCGCGCTGTAGCCGACGGCAGCCAGCACGGCATCGGTATGCTCGCCCACCCGCGCGGGCGGGCGCTCGATCGACGGCCCGTCGTGGGCGAACTTGAAGGCGGCCAGCGGCACCGTCACCGGCTTGCCGACACCGGGCACGTTCTCATGTCGGTGCAGCACCGCTCGATGCTTGAGTTGCGGGTCCTCCAGTGCCTCTGGCAGTTCGCGCACGCGGGTCGCGGGCACATGCTTGCCCTGCAGATAGCTCTCCCACTCGCCCGACGTTTTCTCCTTCATCTTCGCCGCGATCGTCGCGAATTTTTCATCGAAGCGCGTATAGCGCTCGTCGAGACTGGTGCGCTCCGCCTCGGCCGGCTCGCCGATGGCGGTGTAGAAGCGGCGGTGCTGCCGGGGGTTGGAGGCCGCGAGCTGCACCAGGCCATCGCGCGCTTCGTGCATCGAGTTCTCCGGAAAGCGCATGCGGTTGCCGGCGCGCTGGTGATGGCGGCCCGAATGATAGTAGTCGGTGATGTGCGAGCTTTGCAGGATCAGCGCGACGTCGAGCATCGCCATGTCGATGTACTGGCCCTGGCCGGTGCGGAGGCTCTGATACAGCGCCGCCGAGAGCGCGAAGGCGCCCATCGTGCCGGTCGCATAGTCGATCACCGGCACGCCGGCCTTGATCGGGCCGCTCGCTTGAGTGCCCGTTGCCGCCGTAATCCCAGATGTCGCCTGGATCGCATGATCGTAGGCGGTCTGCGGGCCGCGCGGGCCGTCCTGGCCGAAGGCGGTCATCGACGCATAGATGAGCTTGGGCTTGAGCCGCGCCAGGTCCTCGTAGCCGAGGCCCAGCGCCTTGAACGCCCCCGGCCGGTAGTTCTCCACGAACACGTCCGCCCAGTCGCGCACCAGGCGCTTCAATGCCGCGCGCCCGCCCTCGGTCTTCAGGTCGAGCGCGATCGAGCGCTTGTTCGACCCTTGCGTGAGAAAGCTCGTGCCCATGCGCGTCTTGTTGAGCGCGTGATCGGCGCCCGACTCGCGGCTCTGGTCCGGCTCATCCGGGTCCTCGACCTTGATTACATCGGCCCCGAGCACCGCAAGCTGATAGGTCGCGAATGGACCCGCGAGCACGTGGGTGCAGTCGAG
>CAYYZZ010000156.1:0-6232 GCA_964476235.1 uncultured Streptomycetaceae bacterium
CGAAGGCGCGCGAGCCGGTGACGTTGGTGCGCTCGCCGATGTTGACGAACAGGGAGTCGTCGCCGATGTTGAGCGGCTCGAGGCCGGCGAGGCGCGTCTTGTGCTCGATCACCGGCACCGCCCGCGGCGGCATGTCCTTCAACGCCTCGGCGATCGCCTTGATGTGCGCAGGCGTGGTGCCGCAGCAGCCGCCCGCGATGTTGATGAAGCCGCTCTTCGCAAAATCGAGCAGGAAGGCGGCGGTCTGTTCCGGCGTCTCGTCGTAACCGGTCGGCGCGAGCGGGTTGGGCAGCCCGGCGTTGGGATAGGCAAAAACGGGAATGTCCGCGACGCCGGACAGCTCCTCGATATAAGGGCGCATCAGCTTCGCGCCGAGCGCGCAGTTCAACCCTACCGCCAGCGGGCGCGCGTGGCGCACCGAGTTCCAGAACGCTTCCGGCGTCTGCCCGGAGAGCGTGCGCCCGGACGCGTCGGTGATGGTGCCAGAAAGCATCACGGGCAGACGTGATGCTTTCTGTTCGAAAACCTCCTCGATAGCAAAAATTGCGGCCTTGGCGTTTAGGGTGTCGAAGATGGTTTCGAGAAGCAGGATGTCTACCCCGCCTTCCATAAGGCCACGCACCGCTTCGCTGTACGTGGCCACGAGTTCGTCGAAGGTGACGTTGCGGAAGCCCGGATCGTTGACGTCGGGCGAGATCGAAGCGGTGCGGTTGGTGGGCCCAAGCGCGCCCGCGACGAAACGCGGCATGTCCGGATTTTTCGCGGTAACCGCGTCAGCCGCGGCGCGCGCGAGCTTCGCCGCCTCGACATTCAACTCGTGGACCAGATGCTGCAGGTGGTAATCGGCCTGCGCGATCGAGGTCGAGTTGAAGGTATTGGTCTCGATGATGTCGGCGCCCGCGGCGAGATACTGCTCGTGGATCTCGCGGATCACCTGCGGCCGGGTGAGCACGAGGAGATCGTTGTTGCCCTTCAAGTCGTGCGGATGGTCCTTGAGCCGGCTGCCGCGGTAATCCGCCTCCGAGAGTTGATAGCCCTGGATCATGGTGCCCATGGCGCCGTCGAGGATCAGGATGCGGCGCTTGAGCAGGTCTTGGAGCCGTGCGGCAACGTCGGGCATGTATGGAGACGAAAGTCCCTGATGCAAAAGGCGTTAATTCTATCGCGAAACCCCCAGGAGTTTGTCGGCCTCAGGGATGTGTTTTTCCGTTCCCGCTCCAACAACTGGCAGCCGAGGGTCGGTTCACCTTATAATTTCGGTCGGGATTCAGCGAGCGAAATTATCCAATGAAGCATTTCGAGCCCAAGCAGGCCCACGAGTTCCTGCAGAACAACCCGAACGCCATCTTCATCGATTGCCGCAGCGAGATGGAGTACCTGTTCGTCGGCCACCCGAAGAGCGCGATCCTCGTGCCGTGGAACGACGGGCCTAACTGGGAAGTCAACCCGGACTTCGTCGCGCACGTGAAGAAGGCGGCGAGCGTGGACCGCCCCATCATCCTCATCTGCCGCAGCGGCAACCGCTCGCTCGATGCCGGCCGCGCGCTGGAAGAAGCCGGCTTCACCCAGGTCTGGAATGTGTTGAAGGGTTTCGAGGGCGAGCTCGACGAGACCCATCATCGCAACGCGAAGAACGGCTGGCGCCACGAAGGGCTGCCGTGGGAACAATGCTGATCGCCGGCGATCAGCATTGTTCAGTTTCAAGTTCCAGGTTCCAGGTTCGAGCTTGAACCTTGAACTTTGAACGTTGAACCTCGAATCTGGAACGCGGCGCTACCGCCGCTCCCGCAGCAGCGCGATAGCGCGCTCGATTGCCTCGGCATCGGCCTGGTCCTTGGGCCGCGCGACCTGCTTGGTCTTGAGCAAACCCTCGAGCGTCAGGACCTTGATCCGCACGCCGTCTATCTCCACCTGAGTAATGTGCTGCTTGAGGTCTTCCCAGGCGTGTCCGGCCGCCGCAGGGAGCACATCGACCGTGATTTCATCGTTGATGCGAATCGCGTAGCGCTGCTGTGCCGCGAACACGTCCGGTTCTTTTGCCAATTCGCGCGCCGCTCCATCCGGCAGCCGCGACAGCGCAACGATCCAGCGCCGGCTGTTGCTCGAAGCCGGGTTCACCAGCACATCAATGTCTTCGGTGAATCGCGCCAGTCCGTGCGCGGCCAGCGCGTAGCCGCCGATCAGCGCGTATTCGACGCCTTCTTGCTCGAAGTATTGCGCGAGACGCTTGACGTCTTCCCAGGTCGCGGGACGCGTGAACTCGGCCACGCTATCCCGCCTTGGCGGCCATCGCCTCCGCCAGCCAGCGCTCGCGGTCGCGAACCATCTCGTCGTGGCGACGGTAAACGAACACGCCCTTGGGCGCACGCGTGCGATATCCAGCCATCGCGTTCCAAGCGGAACGCGCCTCCGGCGAAGGTGGACGGCCCACCGGCTGCGGCTTGCGCCGGCCGACCGTTCTGGCGATGGGTTGTTGATCGAAAGGGGGTATTGTCACGAGGTTTATTCTAGCAGGCCGCCGGCCTCGAGGAAGCCGGCTTCACCCAGGTCTGGAACGTGCTGCACGGCTTCGAGGGAGAGCTCGACGAGAGCCACCACCGCAACGCGAAGAACGGCTGGCGCCACGAAGGGCTGCCGTGGGAACAATGCTGAATGCGGAATGATGAATGCGGAATGAAAACCGGCGTGCCGGCGCTTTTTTCCCGCTCATCATTCATCATTCATCATTTCTCTTCGCTGCGCCTCGCGACTCCAGCCGCCGGTAACAAATCCAGCAAAGGCTCCCCAGCACCAGCAGCGCGAACTGGCCGAGCGCGAGCGTGAGCGCGCTACCCGACAGGAAGGGCGAGATCAGCCCGGCGGTGAGCGCGGTGAAGAAGCTGTGCGCGAAGCCCTGCAGCGAGGACGCGAGACCGCGGTTCGCCGGAAACATGTCGAGCACCAGCAACTGGATGCTCGGCGCCGTGAGCGCCGTGCCCACCGCGTAGCCCACCACCGGCAGCACCGACCACGGCAGCGCCGGCGGAAGCAGCGCGTGGTAGCCGATGTTCAGGGCGGTCGCGCCGAACAGCAACCAGAAACCGGCCTTCACCGTCCGCCGCGGCGAAAGCCGGCCCGACAGCCGGCCCGACAGGAAGGCGCCCACCATGATGCCGGCGACCATCGGCACGAACAGCACCGGGAAATGCTTCTCCCCGAGGCCGAGCAGGTCGTAGATGAAGGCCGGCGCCGAGGCGACGTAAAGAAAGTATCCGGCGAAATTGAGCGCCGCGGTCAGGCACAACAGCACCATCAGCGGATTGCCGGCGAGCTTGAGGTAGTTCGCCGTGAGTGGCTTCAACTCGAACGGCTGGCGCGCCGACGGCGGATGCGTCTCGGGCAGCCTGAAATAACACACCGCGAGCATCACTCCCCCGTAAAGAATGAGGAACACGAACACCGAGCGCCACCCGAACGCGCCCTGCAGCCAGCCGCCGATCACCGGCGCCAGGGCCGGCGCGATTCCGAAAATCATGGTCACCAGCGACAGCACCCGCTGCGCATGATGGCCCTCGAAGCTGTCGCGCACGATGGCGCGGCCGATCACCCATCCCGCGCCCCCCGCCAGCCCTTGCATGCCCCGGAACAGCAGCAGTTCGCCGAAGCTCTGCGCGGCCGCGCAGCCGATCGAGCCGAGCGTGTAGGTGATGAGGCAGCCCAGGATCACGGGGCGCCGCCCGAACGAGTCGGACAGCGTGCCGTGGAACAGCGTCATCACGGCGAAGGCGATCAGATAGACCGACAGCGTCTGCTGCAGCTGTAGGGGCGCCGCCGCGAACTCCTGGCCGATCGCGGGGAACGACGGCAGGTAGGTATCGACGGAGAACGGGCCAATCATCGCCAGCCCGGCGAGCATGGCGGCGAGCAAAGGGGCCGAAACGCTGTTCTTCCGCAAGACGGTGCGCCGGACCCGCTACACCCGGTACGTCGGGCTACTCACGCAGCGAGCCGCGCCCGCTCGTAGTCGAAGCGGACCGGCTGGCACCGTCCCGCAAGCGCGTCCTCGAGCCGTGCCCCGTCGAGCGGACGCCCGAACTGGGCATTGCGCATCAGGATGCGATGGCGGAGTTGCTCGACCGAGATTTCCGCGAGCGTTTTCCACTCGGCATCCGTCAATCCTTCGGCATCCAGGCCGGCGATGCCTTTCAGCATGTGGCCGAACTCGTCGTCGTAAACCTTGCCGCACGCCTCCGCGATGAGGCCGTCGGCGCGCTCGTGCCCCGGCGTCGGGCGATCCTTCAACTTCATGCCCGCCGAGAACAACGTGCAATAGCCCCCCTCGGTGAAGCGCGCCGCGCGCTGGCCGAGCCTGCCGTGGCGATCGATATGGCCATAGCGCACGTTGGCGAGTTCCTCGTCCTCTTTCCACCACTTGAGCCGCTTGGGGTTGATCTTTTGCTCGCCCGGGAGCAACAGACCGTCGTGGGCATCGGCGAACGCGCAGTAGTGGGCAAACTCGGCCCACAACGCCTCCGCGGTGCCGAGCACTTCATGGCGGTCGATCTCGACGTCGATCTTCGGAAACGCCGCCTTCAACTCCTCCAGCGGCCCCAGGAACAGGCCCAGGTTCTTGTCGGCGACGCCGGAGCCCCAGATTTCCTTGAAGCACTGGTGGTTGAGCCAGGCGAGGTCGGACTCGTGCGTGCGCTTCTCCCAGGTCCAGTAGGTTTCAAACACGGCGGCCTCGCCCGCCCAGTACGGAGCGGCGGCATCGATCAATCGCTGTAGCCTGTTGCTGAACATGGGCCCGCGCGCTATTCCACCTTGGCGCCGATGTCCTTCACCAGCTTGCCGTACTTCTTGTAGTCGCTGCGGATCAGGGCGAGGTATTGCTCCGGCGTCGTGGCGAAGGGTTCCAGCCCGCCGGAAGCGTTGAGCTTCTCCTTCACGTCGGCGGTCGCGAGCGCCTTGGCGATTTCCGCGCGCAGCCGCGACACCACCGCTGCCGGCGTGCCCACCGGCACGAACAAGCCGAGCCAGATCGTCACTTCGTAGCCGGGATAGAACTCGCCGATGGTCGGCAGATCGGGAAACGACGACGCCCGCCTGGCACCGGTGACCGCCAGGGCGCGCAGCCGGCCCGCCCTGATCTGCGGCGCGCTCGAGGTGCCGGAGAACATCGCCATCGTTTCACCAGCGACGGTGGCAGTGGTGGCGGGCGTGCCGCCCTTGTACGGCACGTGCACGAGGTTGATGCCGGCGCGCTGCTTCAGCATTTCCATGCACATCTGGTGCTGGCTGCCGTTGCCGCCCGAGGCGTACGCCAGCGGCGGGTTCGCCTTGCGCGCGTGCTCGATGAACTCCTTGAACGTCTTCACCGGCAGCGACGGATTGACCGACAGGACGAACTGGTTCGACGCGACGCTCGCCAGCGGCACGAGATCCTTCAGCGTATCGACTGGCATCCTGGCGTAGAGATGCGGGTTGATCGCGATCAGGCTGTCGGCGAACAATCCCAACGTGTAGCCGTCCGGCGCGGAATTCGCGACGAGCTCGGCGGCGATGTTGCCGTTCGAGCCGGGGCGGTTGTCCACCACGAACTGCTGGCCGAACGATTCGGTGAGCTTCTGCCCGAGCACGCGGGCGGCGATGTCGGGCGCCCCGCCGGGCGGGATCGATACGATCAAGCGGACGGGGCGCGCGGGATACTGCGCCAGCGCCGCGGAGACGAAAAGTGCGGCGAACGCGGCGGCGGCGACGCGCATCATGCATTTCCTCATGCTTGCTCCTCCCGGCGGCCACGCCGCGATGCACGATTTCGCGCGTGCTGCACCCGGCGGGACGAATGATACACTCGGAGCCGGAATATCGAGCAGTGCCCCGGAGGACGATCCATGAACAAACCGCAAGAACCCATGGGAGCAAGCGCCCGGATCGAAGCGATCCTGCCCCGGCACCGCGACCTCTACTACGACGGCAAGTGGCAAAAGCCCAGCGGCGGCTACCAGGACACCTTCAACCCGGCGACAGGGCAGAGCCTGGGGCCGTGCGCGGAGGCCAACGCGGAAGACGTGGACGCCGCGGTCAAGGCGGCGCACCGGGCGTTCAAGACCTGGCGCGCGGTGAAGCCGCTCGAGCGCGCCGCTCTGATGCGGCAGGTCGCCGCCAGGCTCAGGGAGAATGCCGAGGCACTGGCCATGCTGGACGCCGCCAACTGCGGCAACCCGGTGCGCGAGATGATGCGGGATGCCGG
>CAYYZZ010000157.1:0-6177 GCA_964476235.1 uncultured Streptomycetaceae bacterium
GTCGGCATGCGCTGGGTCGAGAAGCGGGTCGCGGTGCCGGGCCTGATCAGTGCCGCCGGCGCGCCGATGGCCGGGCACTGATGAAGCGTGACATGACAGAGCGTGACGTGATGATTCGTGACATGGCACGGCGTGACGGGTTTACTCAATCCTCAATCCTCGATCCTCAATCCTGATGTTTGCTGGCTTTGATTTCGACGTAATCGCGCGCTCGGCGCCCTACCTGTTCAAGGAGGGCATGACGTTCACGCTGACGCTGACCGCGATGGCGATGACTGGCGGGATCGTATTCGGCACGCTGCTCGCGATGATGCGGCTCTCGAGCATCAGATTCCTGAACCTGCCGGCGGCGGCTTACGTCAACCTGATGCGCTCCGTGCCGCTGGTGCTGGTGATCTTCTGGTTCTACTTCCTGGTGCCCTACATTGGCGCCTGGGTGATCGGCGCGAAGGAACCGATCCAGGTCGGCGCGTTTTGGTCTTCGGTCATCACCTTCACCCTATTCGAGGCCGCCTATTACGCCGAGATCATGCGCGCCGGCATCCAGAGCGTGGCGCGAGGGCAGGCGTCGGCCGGGCAGGCGCTGGGCCTCAATTACTGGCAGAACATGGGTTTCATCGTGCTGCCGCAGGCGTTCCGCAACATGCTGCCGGTGCTGCTCACCCAGACCATCATCCTGTTCCAGGACACCTCGCTGGTTTACGTGCTCTCGATCACCGATTTCCTCGGCGCAGCCGTCAGGATCGCGCAGCGCGACGGGCGCCTCATCGAGATGTACCTGTTCGTCGCGATCGTGTATTTCATCATCTCGTTCTCGTTGTCGTATGGGGTCAAGCAGCTGCAGCAGCGCATCGCGATCGTTCGATAATGCCGCTCCTATCACTTGAGAGGACGCGGACGGGGCGAGGAATCGGGAATCGTGATCGCGCACACGGGGGAAACGGTATAAAGGAGCGGCATCGATGATCGAATTCAAGAACGTTAGCAAGTGGTACGACAAATTCCAGGTACTCACCAACTGCACCACCAAGGTCGAAAAGGGCGAGGTGGTCGTGGTGTGCGGGCCCTCCGGCTCCGGCAAGAGCACGCTGATCAAGTGCGTCAACGGGCTGGAGCTGTTTCAACAGGGCGAGGTCATTGTCAATGGCGAATCCGTCGGCGCGAAGGAGACCAACCTGCCGCGGCTGCGCTCGAAGATCGGCATGGTGTTCCAGAGCTTCGAGCTGTTCCCCCACATGAAGGTGACCGACAACATCAACCTCGGACAGGTCAAGGTGCTCGGGCGCAGCGTGGAGGAAGCGACGGCCAAGTCGATGAGCCTCCTGAAACGCGTCGGGCTCGAAGCCCACGCGCACAAGTTCCCCGGTCAGCTCTCGGGCGGCCAGCAGCAGCGGGTGGCGATCGCGCGCGCGCTCGCCATGGACCCGATCGCAATGCTGTTCGACGAGCCCACCTCCGCGCTCGACCCGGAGATGATTAACGAGGTGCTGGACGTCATGGTCGAGCTCGCGCACGAAGGCATGACCATGATGGTCGTCACCCACGAGATGGGCTTCGCGCGCAAGGTCGCGCACCGGGTGATCTTCATGGACCGCGGCGAAATCGTCGAGGACGCCAACAAGGAAGATTTCTTCGGCAAGCCCCGTTCCGAGCGTGCTGTGCAGTTCTTATCGAAAATTCTTCACCACTGATGGTCATTTGATTCGTCTTGCGCCGATTCTGAGCTTCAGCTTCCAGGATCCGCCGTCTCGAATCGCGACCCATATCGCTTCCGCCCGTCCCGCCTTGTCGCCCCCCGCCGAATAGCGGGTGAATCTGACGTAAAACGCCTTGAGATGCTCGACCAGCGCCTTCAACGGCGTGCCGGCCACGGGTGTCTCAGCCGCGGGTGACGTGGGCGGAAACGCAGAGCCAGCGTCCCTGCCGGCGCGCCCAGACATCGGTGTAGCGGCCCGCCCCCGCCCGGCCGTCCGGCTTCTTATATGTCGTCCGCGCGTGGATGATGGCGATGTCGCCCATGATCCTGATGCGCACGTCGTGGGCCTCGAGATTCGAGATCATCGCCGGCCGCGCTATCTGCGCCAGGAATCCCGCGCGGTCGACGAGCGAGCCGTCGGGATTGCTGTTCAGGAAATCGTCCGCCAGTATCTCGTCGAACCGGCGCACGTCCGACAGCTGGACCGACCGGATGAAGTCCTCATTCAGCTGCCGCAGGGCTTCGGTGTCGGGAAAGTTCGCTGCAGCGTCCTGTTTCATGGGTCCCGCCTCCATCAATGAACGATGGACAGGATTATCCGCGGGGTGTAACGTCAACGTTTCATGGTGAAGTGAAATATGGATGACGAGCCCGGCATCGCCCGCATCGCCAACCTCCTCGCCGCCCCCGGGCGCGCAAAAATACTCTGGGCCCTGATCGACGGCACGACGCGCCCGGCGGGCGAACTGGCTTTCGCCGCTAATATCTCGGCGCAGTCGGCAAGCGCGCACCTCGCCAAGCTGGTAGACGGCGGGCTGCTCGCCTCGGAAGCGCAGGGGCGGCACCGCTACTTCCGGATCGCGAACGCCGAGATCGCGGACGCGATCGAAGGCCTGGCCTCACTCAGCGCGGCCCGGCTGCGCGCGCCGCGCAGCGTGCTGCCTTCGAAATCGGTGCCGGTCCAGTTCCTGCATACCCGCAGCTGCTACGACCACCTGGCCGGCGAGATGGCGGTGCAAATCCTCGAGGGGATGCTGAAAGCGCGATGGCTGGCCCCCGAGGGACGGGATTTCCGCGTCACCCGGCTCGGCGAGAAGGGGCTGGCGGCGCTCGACGTCGATCTCAATGCCGCGCGCCGGTCGCGGCGCGTGTTCGCGCGCGCCTGCGTTGACCTGACCCAGCGGCGTCCCCATCTCAGCGGCGCGCTGGCGGCCGCGCTGCTGGATCTCTATACCAAGCGGGGCTGGATCCTGCGCGCGCGCCGCTCGCGCGTCGTCACCATCACGCCCAAAGGACAGGAGGCCTTCCGGCGGACGTTCGGAACGAATTAAGCCTTACACACCCGCTCCATCAGCCGGCGCAAGAACGCCTCGCAGCGCGCGATCTGATCGAGTGAAACGTACTCGTTCGGCTTGTGCGCCTGCGCGATCGAGCCCGGGCCGCACACTACCGTTGGGATACCCGCCTGGTGAAACTGCGAGGCCTCGGTGCCGAACGAGACCTTGCCGATCTCGCTGCTGCCTGACAGCTCCTGCGCCAGTGCCACCACCTCGGCTTCCGGCCCGGTGTCGAGCACCGGTATCGCGGAGAGCGGCTCGATGACAAAGCCCGCGGCGGCGTGGACCGCGCGCATCTCCGGCTCAAGCCGGGTCCTGACGTAATCCCTGAACTCGTGCAGCAGCCGGTCGGGATCGTCGACCGGCAGGTGCCGGAACTCGAAGTCGAACGTGCAATTGTGAGGGATGACGTTCAACGCCGTTCCGCCATGGATCACGCCGGTATGTACCGTGGTATGCGCGATGTCGAAGCCGCGGTCATACGGCCCCTGGTCGCGGTGGCGGCGCGCGAGATTCTTGAGGAAGGCGATCGCCTCCGCCGCGTACTCCACCGCGTTGACGCCGTGCGGCGCGTACGCCGAGTGCCCGGCAAGCCCGCGCACCGAGCAGCGGAAGCCTTTCTTGCCCTTGTGTGAGATCACCGGGCGCATCCCGGTCGGCTCGCCGACGATGCATGCGTTCGGACGCACGCCCGAACGCATCATGTCGGCGATCAATCGCCTGACACCAAGACAACCCACTTCTTCATCGTAGGAGAACGCGAGGTGGAGCGGCGTCTTCAGCCCCCGCTCCGCGAATTCCGGCACCAGGGCGAGCACGCATGCGATGAAGCCCTTCATGTCGGACGTGCCGCGACCGTAGAGCCTGCCGTCCTTCTCGACCATCTCGAACGGATCGGTGTCCCACGCCTGCCCTTCCGTCGGCACCACGTCAGTATGTCCGGACAGCGCGATGCCCGGCTCACCGCGCGGGCCGAGCGTCGCGAACAGATTGGCCTTGCGCTTCTCGTCGTCGTAGGTGAGGCGGACGTCGGCATCGTACGGCTTGAGAAAGTCGCGCACGTAATGAATCAGCGAGAGATTCGAGTCGCGGCTCACCGTCGGAAACGCGATGAGCTTGCGCAGCATTTCCACGCTCGGGAACAGACTGGTGGTGCCGGGATCCATGATGGCCGCTGCGTTTGCTAAACAATCGAGCATAGGTAGCACGGCCCAAGGTGTCAAACCGGCGGCGGTCTAAGGTAGACTCGCCGTTGATGGAGTGTGACGTGATGGGGCGTGACATGGCACGGCGTGACGTGATGATGCGTGACATGATCAAACGTGGTTTCCGATTCAAAGGCCGGCCTTTGTTTTTATCTGCGTTTATCCGCGTTTATGCCGTTACAACCACCCCATAAGGTAGCGACGACGCAGCTTGATTCTCTGCGCCTGACATGTCGATCGGGTTCCGGAAGCACAGGTTGTAACGGCATTTATCCGCGGTTCCGTAGTTTCTCCTGGCGTCTTGGCGTCTTGGCGGTTCAGTTATTACTGGCCGCTGGCGTTCAAGCCGCGGAGCTGAAAATCGGCCTGTCGGCCGATGTCACGACGATGGACCCGCACTTCATCGCCGCGCAGCCCAACCTGACCGCCCAGCACCACATCTTCGATACGCTGGTCCGCACCGATGAGCGCAGCCGTCCGGTTCCCGGCATCGCGACCTGGCGCACGCCCGACCCCCTCACCTGGGAATTCACGCTGCGCAAGGGCGTGAAGTTCCACGACGGCTCGGAACTCACCACCGAGGACGTGGTGTTCTCCCTCGACCGCCCGTTCACCATCAAAGGCAGCCCCGGCGGGTTCCAGACTTACGTGCGGCCGATCGTCGCGAAGGAGATCGTGGACCGCTACACCGTGCGGCTCAAGACCGCCGCGCCCTATGGCGCGCTGCTGCAGGATCTCTCGGAAGTGATGATCGTCTCGAAAAAGGCGGCAGCGCAGGCGACGGGGGAGGATTTCGACCGCGGCAAGGCGGCGATCGGGACCGGGCCTTACAAACTCGCGCGTTTCGCCCGGGGCGACCGCATCGAGTTCACGCGGCACGACGATTACTGGGGCGGGCGCCTGCCGTGGGACAAGGTAACGCTGCTGATCCTGCCGAGCGACCCGGTGCGCACCGCCGCGCTCCTCTCCGGCCAGGTGAACGCCGTCGAGCACGTGCCCACCGCGGACATCGCCAGGCTTCGAAAAAACGCTGCATTCCGGCTCGAGCAGACGGTATCGTGGCGCACCATCTTTCTGCACGTGGACCAGAGCCGCGACCGGCCGCCGGGCGTCCTGTCGAAGACGGGCAAGCCGCTGGAGAAGAACCCCTTCAGGGACATCCGCGTGCGGCAGGCGATGTCGAAGGCGATCAACCGGCAGGCGATCGTCGAGCGCGTGATGGAAGGCCTCGCCGTGCCGGCCGGAAACGTTCTCTCGCCGAGCGTCATCGGCCACGACCCGGCGGTGAAGCCCGAGCCGTACGATCCGGAGGGCGCCAGGAAGCTGCTCGCGGCGGCGGGCTATCCCGACGGTTTCGCCGTCACCATCGCCACGCCCAACAACCGCTACATCAACGACGAGCAGGTCGCGCAGACGGTCGCGCAAATGCTCGCGCGCGTCGGCATCGCGACCAAGGTCGAGGCGATGCCGTTGAGCGTCTATTTCGGCAAGGCGCGCGGCAAGGAATTCGGCGTGGCGCTGCTCGGCTGGGGCTCGCGCGCTGCCGACCTCGCGCTGCGCTCGCTCGTCGCCACCGCCAACCCCGACAAGGGCTACGGCACCTGGAACTGGGGCGGCTACTCCAATCCCAGGCTCGACGAACTCGTCACGCAATCACTCGGCACGGTGGATCCTGCGAAGCGCGAGACGCTTGCCCGCAGCGCCAGCGCCCTTGCCGCGCGCGAAGTCGCGTTCATTCCTCTGCACTACCAGGTGGTCACCTGGGCCATGAGGAACAATCTCTCTTATGCGGCGCGGACGGACGAGTTCACGTTTGCGCATCACTTTAAGCCCAAGTAAAGACGGGAGGTCGTGAGATCGGGAGATCGTGAGATCGAAGAGCATTTCCCCCCTCCCGCTCTCCCGCACTCCCGCTCTCACGAAGAAGTCGTATCCTTAA